>CALIWP010000325.1 GCA_938046705.1 uncultured Campylobacter sp.
AGGCTCGTTCGCTTCGTCTGGTCGTAAATGTAACTCACGTCGGCATTTAGATTTTCAAAATTTCCCAGATATCCTACTCCGTAGCTATCTTTTTTGTAGTCGTAGCTATTTAGTAGCCTGTTTGTCCTTACGGTTGCCGTCTTGCCGACGGTCCTTGAGTATTCGTGGCGTTCTTGGGAGGCTAGGAGATAAAATTTATTGTATTTGTCGGGCGTGATCTATAGTTTGGCACTAAGTTTTAACTTTTGGAGCGCGATGAATGAAGCGGTTTTAAAATCAGTAAAAAACGATAGGATAACCTATCGCTTTTATGTTTTAATTAAAAATTATAGTGGAAATTCACCATAAACGATCTCTCGTCGCCTAGCCTCGAGCTTGAGCGCCAGTATTTTTTATCAAAGAGATTGTTTATCGCTAGCGTCATTTGCGCATGCTCGGTGAAGCTATATCCCGCGCTCACGTCCACTCTAGCAAAGCCCGGCAAGTGCTGTTCTTGTATTCTACCGCCGCTAGTAGAGTAGGAGTAGCGTTTGGAGTAGCCCGTAACGCCGCTTTCTACGTACCATTTGTCGGCGTTTACGTAGCGTAAAAAGACATTACCTTGCCAGCGTGTGGTTTCATTTAGATTAAGTCCTTCGTTTAGCGGGTTTGAGTTGTCTTTGGTAACCTTAGCGTTCGTGTAGCCAAGCGAGCTGCGCAGGTATAAATTCTCGTAAATTTGCCCTAGCACGTTTAGCTCGATACCGCGGCTACGCTCCTTGCCGCGAACCGCCCAAGTATATGGGTCGTTTGTAGGGTCTGGCTGATAGCGGATATTTTTATGTTCGATCTGAAACACTGCGATGTTTGAGCTAAATTTATTATCCGCCCAAGTGCTTTTTAGTCCGATTTCGTACTGGACGTTGTTTTGCGGTTTTAGATCAAGCTTTGACGTATCTTCGGTGCTGATGCCGATGTTGCCTCTACCGCCGTAGGGCGCAAAGCTCTGCGAATACGAGACGTAAGCGGTGTGATCGGTCGCAAAGTCCCATAAAAAGCCGACCCTCGGGCTAAACGAGTCGCCGGTGTAGCTGTTTGTTTGGCCTCTTATGTTTCTGGTCTTAAATTTATAAAAATCAAACCTACCGCCTAGCATCAACCTATACGTGTCGTCAAGGCTGATTAGATCCTCGAAAAACACGCCGTGATTGATCGCGCGGTGCTTGTTGTCGGTCGTAAGCGGAACGTTTCTATTTGACGTCCAGCTGCCTCTTGATGCGTATGGGTCGATATCTTGCGTATGGGTTCTGCTATACCAGAGCCTTGGATGGCGGGTTTCTACGCTGTTATCGTAACCGACTGCGATGTTGTGCTTAAATCTCTCGAAATTTAGCTCCTTGGTGAGCGTAAAGGCGTTTGAGATAGTTTCGTTATCCGTCTCTTGCTTTGCGTAGTTTTGCCTTAGTCTGTTGCCGCTAACGATACTGCCCGCAAAAAAGTGGTCGAAATTTTGGCTAGCTTTTCTGTATCCAAAAACCCATTTTAAATTTAGCTCTTTTGCTAGCTCGGCATTTAACTCCGTGCGGAAAAAGTCCAGTCTATCCTCCACGAAGTCGCCCTCGTGAGAAAAGCCCTTTTTGTAGTCGATACCTAGCTTATCGTAGACGGCTTTGGTCGGAGTTCTATCGGGTACTCGCCAGGCGTTGTCGTACGTATACTGCGCCTCAAAGCTTACGTCGCCGCTTTGGTTGGTTACGATGACGCTAGGGCTTATCATAAAATTTTTATATTTTATGCCTTCGCGCCACGATTTACCGCGCTCGCCGTCGGTAGTTAGGCGTACGGCCAGTTGATTATTTACTGCGTGGTTTACGTCTGCGCCAAGCCCCCATCTGCTCCAGCTGCCGTATCTGCCCGAGACCTTATAAACAGGGGCAAAATTTGCCTTTTTGCTGACTAAATTTACGACCGCGCCACCGTCGCTCCTGCCGTATAGGATAGAAGCTGGTCCTTTTAAAATCTCGACGCGCTCGACGTTTGCCGTACTGCGCCTTATCTGGCCCGAGTCTCTCACGCCGTCTCTATATATATCTCCGCCGTCTACGCTAAAGCCTCTTATTTTTATACTCTCGCCGCGCATGTCGTAGCCCGCGTCGATGCCCGCGTTTCCTTCGAGGATGCTTGAAAGATCATTCGTGCCGTAGTTGCGATTTTTTTGGATATCAATGGTTTCTATCGTTTGAGGCGTTTGCTTGTTGCTAAGTCCGTTTCTGTTTACTTCCGCGCTATCATAAGCTACGTAGCCTTTAAGGTTATCTTGCTCGGAAATACCCTCGACTTCTACACTTGGAAGCATCACCGAGTAGCCGTCCGTCTTTGTGTCTGCGACGGCAAAAGTAGCTAAAACAGCGACTGAAGCAAAAATGCTAAGTCTCATTATTCTCCCTTAATTTTAAAATAAAAATAGGAGTATATATCAATAATACTTAAATAACTATTTGTAAACTATTTTATTATATTACTGGTCATTTCGTATAGCATGTTTTATCGCTTGAGCAGAGGTTAATTTTAAAATCTGAAAAAAATGCATTTTAAATTTGTGATCTTAAAAAACTTAATGACACTATTCTTATTTTTTAATGTTCGTGATATTTTCGGGGGAACAATAATTTTTTGAGATTTTATATAAAAACATGTTAAAATTACAAACGGCTTAAATTTTTGCTACATAAATTTAAATTTGCTACAAACTTTAAGCTATATTTCATGAAAGGAAAATGCGATATAAAATCGTAGAAAACCCGTATTTTAGAGCTTTATGGTGTCACGGGGGAGACTTGAACTCCCGACCTCCGGCTTATGAGGAATTTTAAATTTACCTCTTAAAAGCCCGAAACTACGGCACTTTAAATGATTTTTATTTCGCGTGTATATAAAACTGTTCCACTTTTGTCCACCGGTGACAGATATGGCACATCACTTAAGAGAGCGAAACGGCATATATTACTACAGAGCCGTACTTACTCCTAGTATTAGAAAGTTTTTTAACGAAAAACGGGAAATTTGCTTTTCTACCTCCACGAATCTCTTGGAAAAAGCTAAAAAAACGGCTAAGATTCTAGATAACAATCTTTACCTTATAAAAAGGGCGGTTTATATGAATCTTAACGATAGCATGGTTCAGTCTCTCGTAAATTCGTTTATGAGAATAAAGCTTAGCAAGAGCATTAAAGAGCATTCGCTTCTTAATAAAAAGCTGGACGTAGATTTTTTAAATGCTCTAAACGCTTATTTTAAACAAAATTTGATCGACGGCGAATTTCCGGGGGTACTAGTTAAAGACGTAAATAATATAGTCTGCGTAGCCGGCGTCTTGGATGATAAAGATAAACAAGCCGCCGAACAAACCCTCTTAGAGAAAAACATATTAACTCTTAACTACCTTATTTCCAAGCTTGAAAAAAGTAGTCTGCTGTTTGACGATAAGCAGGAGCAAAAGTTCCTCGACGATGAAGACCGAGGCCTACGCCATCGTCCAGGTCGAGGCCATGAGCCTAGGCCGCCCCATCGTCGCCACCGAGATCCCCGAGTCCGGCGTCTCTTGGGTCAATGCTCACGGTGTCTCTGGGCTGAACGTCCCCGTCGAGGACGCCTCAGCCATGGCTAAGGCCATCCGCGAGATCTGTGAGAACCCCGACACCTGGCAGCTCTATAGCCGTGGTGCCCGCCAGCGCTACTACGACGTCTTCACCAAGGTGGAGATGATCAACCGCCTCATCGAGATATACACCGACCTACTAGCCCAAACTGATCATAGGAAATAACAAAGACGCTCAATGAACTGTATCGAACGTTGCCTCAAACGAACCTTCGACTTCACCCTAGCACTCGTCTCTCTGGTCCTCTTCTCGCCCGTGATGCTCGTCATCGCGATCCTGATACGACGTGAGGAGCCCGATGGGGATGTCATCTACACCCAGGAGCGTGTAGGCTATAAGGGTCGTCCCTTCAAGCTCTATAAGTTCCGCTCCATGTATATGGATGCGGAGAAGGACAATGCTCCTCAGCTCTATCAGGAGCAGGATCCCCGTCTGACGAAGATCGGTGCCTTCATCCG
>CALIWP010000326.1 GCA_938046705.1 uncultured Campylobacter sp.
CACGCTAGCGATGATACCAAAAAGCAGCAGCATGATGCCGCTGATAACGGGAGCAGGGATCGTGGAGAGAGAGGCGCCAAGCTTGCCCACGAAGGCGAGCAGTATCGCTGTAAGCGCGGCAAAGGTCATGATGGCGGGGTTGTAGGCTTTCGTGATGCTGACCGCGCCCGTAACCTCCGAGTAGGTGGTGTTCGGCGGTCCGCCGAAGCAGCCTGCCAGCGACGTCGCGAGTCCGTCGCCTAGCAGCGTGCTTTTAAGCCCCGGATTTTTTAGGAAATTTTCCTTCGTGACGTTGCTGATCGCAAGCATGTCGCCGATATGCTCGATCGCGGGCGCGATCGCTATAGGTACCATGTAGATCACGGCTTCGAGTTTGAAAACCGGCGCGGTGAAATTTGGCAGCGCAAACCACGGCGCAGTTAAAATCGGAGTAAAATCCACTATCCCGACAAACAGCGACGCGCAGTATCCCGCCGCGATGCCGCAAAGTATCGGCACGAGGCGCAGCATACCGCGGCCAAACATCATCACGACGATAACCGCCGAAAGCGAGATGAGCGCGATGGTAAGCGACTGCCCTTGCGTGTAAAACGCCTCCTTGCCCTTGCCCATGACCATATTTACGGCCGCGGGCGAGAGGATGAGGCCGATCGTCATGATGACGGGGCCGACGACCACGGGCGGTAAAATTTTATGCAAAAAGCCCTCGCCTTTGAGCCTAATAAGAAGGCTCAGAACCACGTAAAAAAGTCCCGCCGCGATCACCCCGCTCATCGTCGCAGCGATGCCCCACTCTTTCACGCCGAAGCTTAGCGGCGCGATGAACGCAAAACTAGACGCGAGAAAGATCGGCGGGACGTGTTTGCGCGTGATGAGCTGAAACAGCAGCGTGCCGATGCCCGCCGTAAACAGCGCCACGGACGTATCAAGTCCCGTTAAGATCGGCACCAGCACGAGCGCGCCGAACGCCACGAATAAAAACTGTACGCCGACGAGAGCGTCTTTAAACCTAAGATTGTAGCCTTCGTATTTTTCCATTTTTTCCTCTTTTTATCTTGCGACTTATTTTTTGACTCTTGAAATTTGCAGCATTTGTCTTGTTTTTGCGGCCAAATTTAAACTCGGCGCGATTTTAAAATTCGTGAAATTATAACATATCGGCGACGATTACGGCGACGAAAATGCGCCGTTTTAGGCAAATTTTTCGAGCGAATTTTAAATTTACGCACCGAGACCCGCACCCTGAAAATGCTAAATTTGGTTTGGTTAAATTTAGCGTTTTAAATTAGAGTTTTTGGGCAATTTAATCTTTCTTGTTAAGGGGAAGGGGCTTGAATTACGCTCTGCTAGCAGTTGCGAGGCAAAGCCGAAGCAAAAGAGCTCCCTTCCCCCTTAACAATCCCCCAACCCCTACGACGTGAGAGGTGGCGACACTGCTTTGCTCTGCAAGCAAAGCGTCGCGTGGTTTGAAGGCAAATT
>CALIWP010000327.1 GCA_938046705.1 uncultured Campylobacter sp.
CTGCCGACACGCAGATTTTCAGTCTGCTGCTCTACCGACTGAGCTATCCAACCACGCTGTTAAAAAGAAATGTGATTTTAGCCACTTGATACTTAAATTTTGGTTAAATACGTAAAATTCGGCTTTTTTTAAAGTATAAAATTTGCTTCAAAGGCAGTCGTTCAAATTTAGCGAGGTTTTACGGCGCATATATCGCGTCAAATTTGCAAATTTAAAATCGATTTTTTAAATTCATCCCCGCGCCCTACGTAGCTGCTAAACTGATCTAGGCTTGCCGCTGCAGGGCTTAAAAGCGCTATTTCGTCCAAATTTTCACTGTTTGCGTCTACTTTCGTAGCCTCGTCAAATTTGAAATTTTTATCTATCTCGCCGACTGCGACGTTTAAAAACTCGCATTTTACGGCAGGGATTTTAAACTCGCCGGCAAGCTTCATTAGCTTGTCTGTATTTGAGCCGATAGCGTAAATTTGCGCCTTAGCGCCGCGTAAAGCCTCAAAAAGCGGCCGCATATCCACGCCCTTATCGTCGCCTCCTAAAATCAAATGCAAAAATTTGCCCTCATATCGCTTGACGGCTTGGATGCTCGCGTCGATGTTGGTCGCTTTTGTGTCATTGACCCATGTTCTGCCGCGCGCGTCGCGAAACTCCTCGAGCTTATTGCCTTCTATGACAAAGCCGTTTAGTAGCTGTACGTCGCACCTATCGAGCAAAATTTTCTGGATAGCAAGAGCTAAAAGTGCGTCCATTAAAAATGGCGTTTTAAAGGCGATATCGCTTAAATTTATGCCGCAAAACCGGGCCAAATCCGCCTCGTTTTCGTAGCTTATCGCCTTTGCTTTAGTAGGCGTCCCGGCGTAAATTTTAGGCAGGATCGCGACCGTGTTTTCGCCCATCATCGCTAGCGGCTTTAGCTTGGCACGCTCATACTGGACAAAGTCGCCGTGCCAGCTGAGGTGATCTGGCGTGATAGGCAAAAGTGCGTAGATACCGGGTGTCGCAGCGTTCGTGTAGTGCATCGTAAAGGAGCTGGTCTCTAGCACCCAAATTTTAGCGTTTACGTCAAGGTCTGCGAGCGGAACGCCGACGTTGCCGCCCATTACCGAGCCGTAGCGCGCCAGCAGGTGCTGCGTCATCTTTGTCGTCGTGGTTTTGCCGTTCGTGCCGCTGATCCAGACGGTAAAGGGCATTTTGACGCCGTAAATTTTGTAAAAATAGTCGTACTCGCTGATGAGATTTTGCGCGTTTTTAACTAGCTCGTGGCTCGGCGGGAAACCGGGGCTTGGGATCTCGAGGCCACTTTTTTCGGGCACGAAAAGGTTTGGCGGCAGTAGCGTGTTGCCCCATTCGTCGCTTGAGATCTCGCTAAATTTATCGTCATAGATATCCCAGCCGCCCTCTTTGCCGAAGTTTTTCGCGATCGCGCGGGTCGTACCGCCGTACCCAAATAGCGATTTTCTCATTTTCTCCCCTTTGCCTCTAAAATTTGCGTCATATTATCGGCGGCTAGCTCGGCTATTTCGCCGTTTGTTCGGTTCAAATTTACCTTATTTTTAGCGCGGTCATGGCGATCAAATTTGCCAAAACGGCGATGAGCCAAAATCTCACGATGATCTTATTTTCCACCCAGCCTTTTATCTCAAAATGATGATGTATCGGCGCCATGAGAAAAATTCTCTTTTTAAAAATTTTAAAGCTTCCGACCTGCAAAATCACGCTCAAGGTCTCCATGACAAAGACGAAACCGATTATGATGAGCAGGATTTCGTTTTTCGTCATCACGCCCATGAGGCCGATATATGCGCCTACGCTGAGGCTCCCGCTATCGCCCATGAAAACCTCGGCCGGATGGCAGTTAAACCACAAAAATCCCATCAGCGAGCCGATCAGTGCAGCAGCCACGACGACCGTCTCGCCCACGCCCGCGATCTTTGGCAAAAGCAAATACGAGCTAAACACCGCGTGTCCGCAGATGTAGGCAAATACGCCAAGCGTCAGTAGCGAAAACACCGCGGGCACCGTAGCTAGCCCGTCTAGGCCGTCGGTTAAATTTACCGCATTTGAGGCGGCGACGATGACGAGCGTCCAAAAGGCCACTGCAAAAACGCCAAGATCAAGCACCGGAAATTTGTAAAACGGTAGGTAAAATTTACCGCCCAACTCGCCGTGTAAATACAGCATCGTCGAGACCGCAAACGCGATCAAAATTTGCACCGCAAGCTTGGCTCTGGGGCTTAGTCCGTCGTGGTTTTTGCCGCCTGAAATTTTGCGAAAATCATCCTTAAAGCCAAGCGCCGTAAAGCCCGCTAGACAGATCAGCGAAGCAAGGACGAAGACGTTATCAAGGCGCGCGCAAATCACGCTCGCCCCAAGTGCGGCTCCGATAAAGACCAGTCCGCCCATCGTCGGCGTTTTGGCCTTTTTTTGGTGCGTTTGCGGAGCTAGCTCATAGATGGGCTGGGCGGCGTTTTTGGCCTTTGCCCACGCGATAAATTTAGGCAGCGCCCAAACGGTCAAGCAAAATGCGATAAAAAACGAAAATCCCGCGCGAACGGTGATGTACTGAAAGATATTAAAATTTGAGAATTCATAAATATAGTAAAACATAAAAGCCTTTATTTTAAAAAAAACTAATTTTAGTATAATGCCGTTAAAAAATATCTAAATTTAAGGCGAAAATTTAAAAATGGCGCAAAAAACTATTTTGGTGATCACAGACGGTATCGGATATAACGAGAGTAGCGAATTTAACGCATTTGCGGCAGCAAAAAAGCCCACATACGACTGGCTGTTTAAAAACGTGCCAAATACGCTCATAAAAACCTCGGGCCTGGCAGTGGGCCTACCTGACGGACAGATGGGAAACAGCGAGGTCGGACACATGTGTATCGGCAGCGGGCGGGTTTTGTATCAAAATTTAGTAAAAATTTCGCTCGGTTTTGAAAACGGCGAACTGGCTAAAAGCGAAAAGCTTCTAAATTTGTTTAAAACCTGCAAACGCGTTCACGTCGTCGGGCTCTACTCAGACGGAGGCGTGCACTCGCACATGAGCCACTTTGACGCGATGTGCTCTCTTGCGGTCGCTAACGGCTGCGAGGTGTTCGCTCATGCGATCACGGACGGCCGCGACGTGGGGCCAAAAAGCGGGCTGGCGTTTATAAAATCACTGCAAGAAAAGGCGCAAAGCGGGGGCTTTAGGCTAGCTAGCGTTAGCGGTAGGTTTTACGCGATGGACCGCGACAAGCGCTGGGAGCGCGTAAAAACGGCCTACGACGCGATGACGCGCGGGGAAAACGGGCAAAATATATCACCGCTAGAATACGTCATGCAAAGCTACGAGGCGGGCGTGACGGACGAGTTTATCGTGCCGGCTAGCTTTGGCGGGTTTGAGGGTATTAGCAAAAATGACGGCGTGATATTTATAAACTTTAGAAACGACCGCGTGCGCGAGATTGCAGCGGCTTTGGGCGATGAAAATTTTAGCGAATTTGCGCGCCCTTTTGTCGTTAAAAATCTACTCACGATGACCGAATACGACGCAAATTTCGCTTTTCCAGTATTATTTGAAAACGAAAAGCTAAAAAATACCCTCGCCGAGGTCGTCGCAAACGCGGGCCTAACGCAGCTGCACACGGCCGAGACCGAGAAGTACGCACATGTGACCTTTTTCTTTAACGGCGGCGTCGAGGAGCTCGCCCAAAACGAAACGAGGGTGCTGGTGCCAAGCCCTAAAGTCAAAACCTACGACGAAAAGCCCGAAATGAGCGCGCAAGCCGTGTGCGATGCGGTATTAAAAGGGATGGATGACGGACAGGATTTCATAGTAGTAAATTTCGCAAACGGCGATATGGTCGGGCATACGGGCGAATTTGACGCGGCGGTAAAAGCCGTCGAGGCCGTGGATGCGGCGCTGGGACGCATCGTAGCAAAAGCAAAAGAGAAAAACTACGCGCTAATCATCACGAGCGACCACGGCAACTGCGAGCAGATGAAGGATGCGCAGGGTAATCTACTAACCAACCACACGACTTTTGACGTATTTTGCTTCGTGATGGGCGAGGGCGTAAAGGCGGTAAAAGCGGGCGGTCTAAACAATATCGCCGCGAGCGTTTTGGCGCTGATGGGTATCGAAAAACCGGCCGAGATGGACGAGGCACTATTTTAATACTATATAAATTTTAGGTAAAAGGCTTTTTAGCTTTCGTCTGATAAAATGCGAGTAAAATTTGAAATCAAGGAGAAAAAATGAAATTTAGCGGAAAAAACGTGCTAATCACCGGCGCAAGTCGCGGTATCGGCGCGCAGATAGCCAAAACCCTAGCGCAAATGGGGTTAAAAGTGTGGATAAACTACCGCTCAAAGCCCGAAATAGCCGATGCTCTGCAAGCTGAAATCATAGCAAACGGCGGACAGGCTGCGGTGGTAAAATTTGACGCGACGGACGAGGATGAGTTTGTAAAAGCGATAAATTTGATCACGGACGCCGACGGCGAACTAAGCTACCTCGTAAATAACGCTGGTATCACGAACGACAAGCTCGCACTTCGCATGAAGACGGAGGATTTTACCGGCGTGATAAACGCAAATTTAACCTCGGCCTTTATCGGATGCCGCGAGGCGCTAAAAGTAATGAGCAAAAAACGCTTCGGCGCCGTCGTAAACGTGGCTTCGATCGTGGGCGAGATGGGTAATGCGGGGCAAGCTAACTACGCTGCTAGCAAGGGCGGAATGATAGCGATGAACAAAAGCTTCGCCAAAGAGGGCGCGGCGAGAAATATTCGCTTTAACTGCGTAACGCCGGGCTTTATCGAGACTGATATGACGAGCGAGCTAAGCGACGAGATCAAAAAAACATACAGCGACAACATCCCGCTAAAGCGCTTCGGAAGCGCTAGCGAAGTGGCCGAAGCCGTGGCGTTTTTGCTAAGCGATCACGCTAGCTACGTCACGGGCGAGACGCTAAAGATCAACGGCGGACTATATATGTAAGCGCGTAAATTTACGTTTTTGCGAAAGTTTAAGCTAAAATATATTAAAATCACGAAATTTTTATTTTTAGGAGAAGAAAATGGCAATATTTGATGACGTAAGAGACGTAGTGGTCGAGCAACTAAGCGTGGCTCCAGATGCGGTAAAGCTTGAGTCTAAGATTATCGAAGATCTAGGTGCAGACTCGCTTGACGTAGTCGAGCTAGTTATGGCTCTTGAGGAGAAATTTGAGGTAGAGATACCTGATAGCGACGCTGAGAAGCTGATCACTATAAACGACGTCGTAACCTACATCGAGAACCTAAATAAATAAGTTTTTGTAAGGAGAGATCTTGAAAAGAGTCGTAGTAACCGGGATTGGGATGATCAACGCTTTAGGGCTCGACAAGGATAGTTCATTTAAGGCTATCTGCGAAGGTAAAACCGGCGTAAAAAAGATAACCTCTTTTGACGTGAGCGATTTTCCAGTTCAGATTGCTGCCGAGATAACGGACTTTGACCCGCTTAGCGTGATGGACGCCAAGGAGGTAAAAAAGGTCGATAGATTTATCCAGCTTGGATTAAAAGCTGCTAAAGAGGCTATGGCCGATGCAAATTTCGGCGAATTTGACGCTGAAAATTTCGGCGTTAGCTCTGCTGCCGGCATAGGCGGTTTGCCTAATATCGAAAAAAACTCCAATATCTTGCTTGAAAAAGGCTCGAGACGTATTTCTCCATTTTTTATACCTTCTGCACTAGTAAATATGCTGGGCGGCATAGTTTCGATAGAGCACGGTCTAAAAGGGCCCAATATCTCTAGCGTAACAGCATGTGCAGCATCTACTCACGCCATCATCGAGGCGGCTAAAACAATCATGATCGGTGAAGCACAAAAGATGCTAGTCGTAGGCTCTGAGTCTACGGTTTGCGGCGTAGGAATCGGCGGATTTGCCGCCATGAAAGCGCTTTCAACTAGAAACGACGATCCGCAAACGGCATCAAGACCTTTCGATAAGGACAGAGATGGCTTTGTCATGGGCGAAGGTAGCGGTGCGCTCGTGCTTGAAGAGTATGAAAGTGCTAAGGCTAGAGGGGCTAAAATTTATGCCGAGATAGTAGGATTCGGCGAGAGTGGCGATGCGTATCATATCACTTCGCCTTCGCTTGAGGGACCGCTTTCTGCGATGAAAAAGGCCTTGAAAATGGCTGGAAATTTGCAGATCGATTATATCAACGCGCACGGTACCTCAACGCCAACTAACGATAAAAATGAAACCGCGGCTCTAAAAGCTCTTTTTGGCGGCAATGTACCTCCGGTTAGCTCTACTAAGGGGCAAACTGGACACTGCCTTGGCGCGGCTGGCGCAATAGAGGCTGTCGTATCCATAATGGCTATGCAAGAAGGTCTTATACCGCCTACGATAAACTACGCAACCAAAGACGAGGAGTGCGATCTAGACTATGTGCCAAACGTGGCTAGAAAAGCTGAGCTAAACGCCGTTATGAGTAACTCTTTTGGATTCGGCGGCACGAACGGCTCTATTATATTTAAGAAGATATAATGGCAAGTTATCTAGACTTTGAACAAGGTATCAAGCAAATAGATGATGACATCGCAAATGCAAGAATTCGCGGCGATGAACATGCGGTAGAAATTCTAAATAAAAATTTAGAAAAAGAGACCGCTAAAATTTACAAAAATCTCAACGAGTTTCAGCGCCTTGCTTTAGCTCGTCATCCGGATCGTCCTTATGCTATCGACTACATCAAAGGCATGATGAGGGATTATTATGAGCTTCACGGCGATAGAGCGTATCGCGATGATGGGGCGATAGTTTGTTTTATCGGCTATATAGGCTCTAAAAAAGTCGTCGTGATAGGCGAGCAAAAGGGCAGAGGAACTAAAAATAAACTAAAAAGAAATTTTGGTATGCCTCATCCAGAGGGTTACCGCAAGGCCTTGCGAATAGCTAAGATGGCTGAGAAATTTGGACTTCCTATACTGTTTTTGATAGATACTCCGGGCGCGTATCCGGGCGTTGCGGCTGAGGAGCGCGGTCAAAGCGAGGCGATAGCTAGAAATTTATTTGAATTTGCAAATTTAAAAACCCCGATGATAGCCGTCGTTATAGGCGAAGGCGGAAGCGGCGGAGCTCTAGCTATAGGCGTAGCCGACAAGCTAGCTATGATGCGAAATTCAGTTTTTTCTGTTATCTCGCCGGAGGGTTGTGCGGCTATACTTTGGAATGATCCGTCAAAACAAGAGCAGGCTACAAAGGCGCTAAAAATAACCGCTGACGATCTAAAAAGCTTAAATTTGATAGACGACGTTATAGAAGAGCCGATAAACGGCGCTCACAGAGATAAGGAAACTGCCGTAAAGGCGCTTGCGAGTTATTTTATAACCGAGCTAGATAAACTTGAAAAGCTAAAAGTAGATGAGCTTTTAAACGCCAGAATAACTAAAATCTTATCTGCAGGCGCATTTGAAGAGGGCAAATAGCGCTAAAAAATAGTACTCTTACAAAAGGTTGCTTGAACTTTTTGTAAGTTGCTTATTTATTTCCGAATTATTCAAATTTGCACGAGTCTTACGTAAAATATCCTTAGAACCAAAAATAATCTTACTAAATTTAGTTTAACGACTTCCTATCACCAAAATATCTATTTTATGGTTTTATGTTATGCAGAAAAGTTATAAAATAGTATTTAGAAAATGTATTTGGGTCAAAAGATGGCTTGAAAAATAAATTTGGCCACATAAGTTTTAAATTTGCAAATTTGAAATTTGATTATAAGAAATCGAGGCAAAGTATCGCGAGATGATTTTGAGAGTTGTGCAGAAATTTTAAGTCAAGGCTAGAC
>CALIWP010000328.1 GCA_938046705.1 uncultured Campylobacter sp.
GATACTAAAATGGAAAAAGTAAACAAGCTGCTCGAATGGGCCGAGATGCACAAATACTGGATGTTTTCGGCTGCAGGCGGTATAAATGCTGATATGGAGGTAACCAAAAAAGCGTCCGAAAATTTAGTCAAAGAGCTAAAGAAGCGAGGACTAATAGAAACAAGCGAAATCGGAGAGGTGAAAGAGGAATTTAAGCTAAGCATTTAAATTTCGATTTTTCTTTATTTTTAGCCTTTATTTGGTAAAATCACGCAAATTTAGCTAAATCGGACGAAAGATTGTTTTCAAATATTTATACGTATAGGTTTTTTATCGTAAATTCGGTCAAAAACGAGTTTATAACCAAATTTGCAAAAAGCAAGCTGGGCGTAGCGTGGGCGATACTGCATCCGCTAGCCCAGGTGCTCATCTACGCGACCATACTCTCCTCGGTACTCTCAGCCAAACTGCCCGGCATCGATAGCAAATACGCATACGCAATCTACCTAATGAGCGGAATGCTTTGCTGGATGCTTTTTAGCGAGATTTTTTCGCGCTGCATCGGCATTTTTACCGATAACGCCAACATAATCAAAAAAATGTCTTTTCCCAAAATCGTCCTTCCGGCTACCGTAGTTTTAAGCTCAGTGATAAACAATCTTATTTTATTCGCCGCAATAGCAGTCGTATTTGCTTTTTTGGGACATTTTGCCGGCGCAAATTTGATCTTTTTGCCGATCTTTTCCCTCGTTACGGTGATGCTAGCCGTCGGATTTGGGCTGTTTTTCGGCGTGATAAACGTCTTTATGCGCGACGTAGGCCAGATCATCGCCATCGTCTTGCAGTTTTTATTTTGGCTAACGCCCGTCGTTTATATGACGAGCATTTTACCGTCAAATTTGCAAGAGCTAATCTACATAAATCCGCTTGTGGGCGTCGTTAGCGGCTATCACGATATTTTGATCTACGATAAGATGCCAGATTTTTCGCTTTTGATTTATCCGTTTATTATCGGCGCGGCAAGCCTTGGAGCCGCATTTTTCGTTTATAAACGAGCCGAAGAAGAGATGGCGGACGTTTTATGATTTTATCGGTTCAAAATATCTGTAAAACTTACTTGGATTACGAGAGCAACTTTAAGCGATTTGCCTCGTGGTTTAGCAAAAATAAAGAAGAAAAAAACGTAAAAACCGTGCTAAAAGACGTAAGCTTTGACGTGGGAGCCGGCGAGGTAGTCGGGCTAATCGGGCAAAACGGAGCGGGCAAAAGCACCCTTTTAAAAATCATCTCGCGCACGCTAAAGCCCTCAAGCGGCCGCGTAACGAGCGGGGCTAAAATTTCGTCTATTTTGGAGCTAGGCATGGGCTTTCACGGCGATCTAACCGGCAGGCAAAACGCCTACCAGTCCTGCTCTCTCATGGGCTACTCAAAAGAGCAGATCGACGAAATAATAGCCTACATCGAAGACTTTGCCGAGATAGGCGAATATTTTGATTATCCCGTGCGAATTTACAGTAGCGGCATGCAGATGCGCCTTGCTTTTTCGGTCGTTACGGCAAATCGCCCCGATATACTCATCATCGACGAAGCGCTATCGGTAGGCGACGTGTACTTTCAGCACAAAAGCTTTGATAAGATAAAAGAATTTAAAAGCCTAGGCACTACGCTCATCATCGTTTCGCACGATAGCGGTGCGATAAAATCGATCTGCGACCGAGTAATCTTGCTAGAAAAAGGGCAAATTTTAAAAGACGGAGAGCCTGAAGCCGTACTTGATTATTACAACGCCCTAATCTCAAAAAAACAAGACGTACAAATCTCGCAAGTAGCCCTAGAAAACGGCAAAATCGCAACAATATCGGGCAACAAAAAAGCCTGCATAAAAAACGTGGAAATTTTAGACGCCGCGGGTAAAAAGATACAAAATTTAGAAGTCGGCAAAAAAATCAAACTAAAAGTAACGGTGCAAGCAAACGAAAATTTGCTCTCGCTGGTACTGGGCTATCAGATCAAAAATCGCTTCTCGCAGGTCGTCTACGGCACGAACACTTACCATCTAAAGCAAGCTTTAAAAAATCTCAAAAAAGGCGAGGAGTACGACTTTAGTTTTGAATTTGACGCAAATTTGGGCGTCGGATCGTTTTCAGTCACATTAGCGCTACACGATAGCGACAACCATCTGCAAAATAACTACGAATGGCGCGACAACGCAATCATTTTTAACGTCGTAAATTTTAGCAAGCTCGATTTCGTCGGCCTTGCGTATCTTGAACCGAGTTTGGAAATAAAGAGAATAAATGGATAAATTTTATAAAAGTTTCGAGGATAAATTTAGGGGAGATAAGAGCGAGATCAAAAAACGCCTGCTTGCTTATGAGCCGTTTTTGCAAATTTTAAAGCAAAATAACGAAAAGCCGGCGGCGGTCGATCTAGGCTGCGGCAGAGGCGAGTGGCTTGAAATTTTAAAGCAAAATGGCTTTGCCGCGCGCGGTTGCGACGTGAGCGAGGAGATGCTAAAAGAGTGCGAAAAAAGCGCGCTTGAGGCCAAAAATCAAGGCGCAATAGAGTTTTTAAGCGAGGTAGAAGACTCAAGCCTTGCGCTCGTTAGCGCCTTTCAGCTTGCAGAGCATTTAGAGTTTAGCGAGCTTTGCGAACTAATAAAACAAGCGCGCCGAGTTCTAAAAGACGGCGGTATCTTGCTACTAGAAACGCCAAATCCTGAAAATTTACGCGTCGCTACGCTAAATTTCTATCTAGACATTACGCACGTTAAGCCTATCCCGCCGATGCTACTTGAGTATCTGTGCGAATTTGAGGGCTTTAGCGATACGTTTATGATGAGGCTGAACTCAAATTTGAGCTTTAGCGAGGATTTACAAAACCAAAACGTTACGCTAAGAGACGTTTTGAGTAGCGTCGGGCTTGATTACGCGGTTTTGGGGCTTAAAAACGGCGACGAAAAAACGCGTGAAGCGTTTTTAAATGCGGCCAAAAGCGGCTTTAGCTTTGAAGAGCTAGCCGATAGGTTCGACGTGTCGGCATTTGAAAACAAAACTCAGATGCTTGAGCTAAAAAACGACGTTTGGAAGGAGTCTTTGGAGACAAAAGAGGCTCTTTGGAAAAGCTCGCTCGAGCTGATGGAAAGCAAAAATCAAATCGCAAATTTGCAAAACGAAAATGCGCGCCTACACGAAGATTTAGAAAATCTACTCGGTAAATATCTCGCGCTAAACCACAAAGTCTACGTCCTAGAAAACGAAGCTCTCGTTATCAAAAACGATATCGAGCAGCTTAAAATTTTCGTCGCTAAATTTAAAAAAGTCGCAAAGCCCCTTATTTGGGTATATAAGTTTTTGAGATTTTGTAAAAATTTAGCTAAAGATAATCTCAAAAAAGCGCTCAAATTCGGTATAAATTTAACCGAAAAGACGGCAAATAACAATCCTAAATTTAAGAAGAATCTCAAGATATTTTTAAATAAATTTCCGGCTCTTAGGGCGAGAATTTTTAGCCTCAAAGGGCAAATAAGAGACGATATCTACGTCTCGCAAGAGGGTATTTTCGAGCCGAACGTTTTTGAACTAAAGCACTCAAAAGAGTACGAGCAAAATTTGGAGCTGAAAAATCTCAAATTTAAAGAAAACTTTAGCGAGCTAACCGTCATCGGCAGCATCAGCGGACACTACAGTTTAGCCGCAATAAACAGAAATATCATATTTAGACTACTAAACAAAGTAAAAAACGTCTTTGTTATCTGCTACCACGAGAACTACTTCGATAAAATCGAAGACATCGCGATAACCAAAGACGAATACGAAACGCTAAGAAGCATAGTACCCGATAAAAACGCGCACCCAAAAAGAAGCGACGACAAGGTCGCGATCTACCACCACTACCCGCTGATAGAAGACGTGCGCGAGGGCTACGGCTTTGAGATCGCGGTATTTTTCTGGGAGGAGTCGCGTATCCCGCAGCGAACGATAGAAATTTTAAACTCCAAATATAAAGGCATTTTAGTTTCGACCTTTTTCATCAAAAAAATCCTCATCGACAACGGCTGCCATACACCCGTAAAAGTGGCCGATATACCGCTAAAAACGCCGCCTGCGCCAAGCGTTTCGCAAGAAAACAGCGACCAAAAGCGCGAGATAAAGCTCTTTCACATCTCGTCGTGCCTACCTAGAAAGGGTGCCGACGTGCTACTGCGAGCCTTTAACGAAGCCTGCAAAAAAGCCAAATTCGAGCTAAGCCTAACGATAAAAAGCTTCCCTAACCCGCACAATAGCGTAACCGAACAAATCGAGCTTTTAGTCGATAAAAAGTACCGCGATAAAATACGCGTGATACTAAACGAAGATCTAACCGCGCTTGACGTGGCAAATCTCTACGAGCAGTGCGATATCGTCGTGCTACCGACGCGCGGCGAGGGGCTAAATATGCCGGCAATCGAAGGCGTACACTATAAAAAGCCGGTTATCTCCACCGACTATAGCGGCCAGTGCGAGTTTTTGGATGGCAGCTGCGAGTTTATCGGATACAAATTTGCGCCGGCCGTTACGCATTTTAATCTAAATTATTCATTTTGGGCGGAGCCTAGCGTAAAGGATCTGGGTGAAAAGATCCTCAAAGTAGCCGAGCAAATTTTACAAAACCGCGCGCCGAACATAGAACCGCTAAAACAGAAGGTAGATGAAATGATGTTTGGCGAGAAAAATGCGCTAAATTTCATCTCGAGCATCTCGCATCTAAAATCCTTTAAAAATGAGCCAAGCGAGCTAAAAATAGCCTACTTTTCGACATATAACGCCGTTTGCGGTATAGCCGAATACTCAAAATACCTAACGGACGAGCTTGCGCGAGCGGGCGCAGATTTGCAAATTTACACTTGGAGCGAGCAAAAGCGCGCCGATGGGTCAAATTTAACCCAAGAAAACGACAATATAAAAGTCTATGAAATAGAGCGCGAAAAACTACTATCGGGGCTTGAGACGGATGCGAATATAATTTGGCTACAACACCATTTTACATTTTTCGAGATAGACGAAAAGCTAAAATCAGACGTCCTCGCTCTAAAATCTCAGGGGAAAATTTGCTTTATCACGCTTCACAGCACGAAGCAAATCCTAAACTATCCACGCCAAACTCAACAAAACTGGCACGACACGCTTTACGAATTCGACCGAGTATTCGTCCATAGTATCGACGATCTAAATACGCTTAGACTACTAGGACTTGCCGATAACGTCACGCTAATGCCGCACGGAACGCAAAATTTAACGAGCACTCAAATCAAATGCAAAGAAGCGGACGGCAAATTTAGAGTAGGATTTTTAGGACTACTATTTGCGCATAAAAACCTACCTGTGCTACTAGAGGCATTCGCAAAATTCAGTCAAAATATAGACGCAAAACTAGTCATAATCAGTCCGGTTGCAAGCACGGACGGCGAGGCGGAGCTACAAAGATGCCGCAAGATTTGTGAAAAGCTAAATTTGAGCAAAAAAATAGAGTGGCATACGAGCTTTTTACCGATAGAAACGGTAAACGAAAAACTAAGTTGTTGCGATGCGATCGTATTGCCGTATGGACAGACCGACGAGGGTAGTAGCGCAGCAGCCAGAGTCTCTCTAAGTCTTTGTAAAAACGTTATAGTTACGCCGTCAAGAATCTTTAGCGAGATGCAAAATATCACGATAGCGGCGGACGGTTTTAGCGACGAGGATATCTTAGAACAACTAGAAAAAGTAAAAAATAATGAAATAGATGGTAAAATTTATGATAAGCGCATAAAATGGCTAGAAGAAAACAGCTGGCAAAACATCGCCGGTCTTTATTTAAGAATCTTTAAAGCCATAAATACTGATCATAATTTTATGCGATATTTAAAAAACGGAGAAGAATAATGAAAAAAGCTATAATCACGGGCGTCGGAGGCCAAGACGGCGCGTATCTGGCTAGATATCTGATCGATCTGGGATATGAGATCTACGGCGGTTACAGACGAGCGGTGAGCCCGAATTTTTGGAGATTAAACGAGCTAGGTCTTTTAAATGAGCCAAATTTTCATCTAGTCGAGTTTGAGCTAACCGACCCGTTTAACATCCTAAGTGTAGTTAACGAAATAAGACCCGAGGAAATCTACAACCTAGCCGCCCAAAGCTTCGTAGGGGTTAGCTTTAAAGAGCCGTTTCACACCGCAAGCGCCACGGGCATCGGCGCGCTAAACATACTAGAAGCAATCAAAACGGTAGATAAAAGCATCAAATTTTATCAAGCCAGCACGTCTGAGATGTTCGGCAAAGTCCAAGCCGTCCCGCAAAGCGAAACCACGCCCTTTTATCCGCGTTCACCGTACGGAGTGGCAAAGCTTTATGCGCATTTTATAACCGTAAACTATCAAGAAAGCTATGATATTTTCGCTTCAAGCGGCATTTTATTTAATCACGAAAGTCCGCTAAGAGGGCTTGAGTTCGTCACGAGAAAAATCACGAATACGGCCGCAAAAATCGCTCTGAAAAAGGCTAAAACTTTGGAGCTAGGCAACCTAGACGCAAAGCGCGACTGGGGCTACGCTAAAGAATACGTCGAAGGCATGCACGCGATGCTACAAGCCCCAACTCCGGACACCTTCGTGCTCGCTACCGGCGTAACGACCACTGTCAGGGATTTTGTAAAGCTTAGCTTTGAAGCGCTAGATATCGGGATAAAATTTGAGGGCGAAGGCATAAACGAAGTCGGGCTAAACGACAAAGGCGACGTAATCGTAAAGATAAATCCAGCATTTTTTAGACCGGCAGAGGTCGATCTGCTAATAGGCGACGCATCAAAAGCCAAACAAAAGCTAGGTTGGAGCGCAAAGACTGATCTAAAAGGACTTTGCGATATGATGATAAAAGCCGATCTAAGGCGCATCGAGGCGGGATTTGAGTTCTAAGCGCGTTTTTATTACGGGGATCGAGGGTTTTACGGGTCGCTATTTAGAGCGATACCTTTGTGCGCTCGGCTACGAGGTCTCAGGCGGCGCCCTGAGCCCTAGCGCGCCTAATCATACGCGCCTTGATCTGCTTGATAAAGACAGCATAAAAGCCGCCTTTGGCGCAAAATTTGACTACATCATCCACCTGGCAGCAGTATCTTTTGCCATGGCCGATCCCGCCGAGATAAAAAACTCAAACGAAATCGGTACGCTAAATTTGTTAGAAGCTCTAAGCACCGTTAAATTTGAAAAGGCGATCTTTGCAAGCTCGGCTAGCGTCTACGGCGGAGGAGATATGCCCATGTGCGAAAACTCTCCGTTAAATCCGCAAAGCGTCTATGCCGAAAGTAAAATTTATATGGAAGAGCAAATCATCAAAAGCGGACTTCCTTTTATCATCGCGCGTCCTTTTAACTATACGGGTGCGGGACAAAGTGAAAATTTCCTCATTCCAAAAATCGTGCGACATTTTAAGGACAAAGCTTCCGTAATAAAGCTCGGGAATTTAACGCCAAAACGCGAGTACAACGACGCAAACGATGTTGTGCGGATATACGCGCAACTACTAGAGCTCAAAGCTAACGGCGAAATTTTCAATATCGGCTCAGGCAAGGCTTATAGTATCGAGCAAATTTTACAAATTTTACATCGCTTAAGCGGGCACGATATAGCTGTGCAAAGCGATCCCCGATTTATCAGAGCAAACGATCCCGCCCTACTCGTCTGCGATACGGCAAAACTACAAAACTATGGCATAGTTCCTTGCAATGGAGAGATCGAGAAGCTACTCCGCTCTATGCTTTAGATCTTAATATACTTTGGTGCCATTTACCAAAATCTGGCATTACAATTATTCTATCTA
>CALIWP010000329.1 GCA_938046705.1 uncultured Campylobacter sp.
CTTTAAATTTTACTCAAATTTCAAATAAAATAAATCTAAAAAGGAAATAAAATGGCATATAAATACGATATTGGATTAGAGTTTTTAAGGCAAATGAGTAATGAAGATCTAAACGATCTAGTCGAGATCCTAAAAGGTAAAGATAATGACGAAAGGATCAGCGAAAGTCTCTCGAATGATAAAAAATTTATCAAACATTATCCAGATCATGCGCAGTATATTGATCTTATTTTAGAAGAGATACAAAGATATGGCGGTAATACTTTCGTAAATATTTTTAGAGGCGGCGGAGTTCAATACGCCGAGATTTTAGAAGACGTTTGCAAAAGGATGAAAGTTCATTATTCCCCTCACTATTCTATCGAGGATATCGAGTTTTCGCTACTTTTAAAGATTACGACCGACGCGCTTGAAAAGATGAGCGAAGGCGAGCGCAAGGAACTCTTAAAGGATCTTGATATAAAAACAGATAAGTATACGCCGCAAGCAGTAGTAATGGCGCTACAAACGGCAATAAAGCTCGGCAAATTTAAGGCGTATCAATTTACGTTGGTTATAGTAAATGCGATTTGGAAAGCGATTTTTGGCAAAGGACTAACGATAATCGGAAACAATACTCTTACGAAGTGGATGGCTATTTTAGCAGGGCCGATCGGCTGGACGATCTCTGGCATCTGGACGGCTGCTGATATAGCAGGTCCGGCATACCGAGTAACTATACCGGTCGTAGTGCAGATAGCTTATCTGCGACAAAAGCATATGGATAAATAAAACGCGGGTCTTTTGGCCCGCTAGAAAAGGAAAAAATGAACGAGATAATTATAAAAGAGGCGGATATAAGAGAGTTGGATAATTTTAAAACGTGCCATTCCTACAGCCTTGAGCGCGATGGCGTAAATTTAACAGATACCGCCGTAAAAAGCGGAGCCGAAATTTTAAGAGACGCCCGCTTGGCAAATGAAGGCTCAAAGCTCTTTAAATGCACCGTTGATGCTAGTAAGCTTAGCAAGATAGATGGAAAATTAGGTAGCGGGTTGGGTACGGCGGTACGCGAAAACGGCGAGCTAAAAGGGCATGCGGCTTTTAACGTTTTAGGCGGCGAAGATATAGCTAAAATCGTAACGCCGTTTGCTTTTTATCAAGTGGCTAGTATCGCGCTTGGACAGCAGTTTATGCGTGAGATAAACGAAAATTTAAAAGGCATAAACGAAAAGCTGGATAAAATTTTAGAGCATTTTGAAAACGAGAAAAGAGCTGAAATTTTAGCCTTAATTAATTGCATTTATCTATTAAGCCAGAGCCGAAATTTAGATGAAAGCGATAAAATTTTTTTGAAAGATATAAAATTTAAGGCTGATAGGATAAGGCTTTATTATTTTATAAATTTTAAAAATGTACTTAAAAAAGATGAGGAAAATACCACAAAGAACTATATTTTGGCCGAAAAGATAATGCAGACTTGCGATGTGATAATTTATAAACATTATCTAAATATCGGCGAAACAGATAAGGCTATAAGCGCAATGCAAAGACTTATGGATACCGAGAAAATATTGGAAAATGATTTTGCCAAAATCTCAAAGTATAGCCCAGCCGATGAATTTCTTATAAAACTATTGCATAGCAAGTCAAAAAAGATAGACGACGAATATTTATTTTTGAAAAATTTTGAAAGAAAACTTTTTTTGCAGCAAAGCCAAGACGTTTATCTGCTACAAAACGGTGAGAATATAAAGTTTATAACTGCCGAGTAATTTTAATCTAGCGTCCTTTTATACCTAGCGAGCGATATGGCCGTGCTAACGCATAAAAACGCCAAAATCGCGGCTAGGTCGTAGTAAAAATCGCTAAGCTGGGCGCTTTTTAGCCATACGCCTCTAATGATACGCAAAAAATGCGTCAGCGGAAAGCACTCGCCGATAAACCGCGCCCACGCTGGCATCCCGTAAAAAGGAAACATAAATCCCGACAGCAGCATCGAAGGCAAAAAGAAAAAATAAGTCATCTGCATCGCCTGTAGCTGGCTGCGAGCTAGCGTGCTAAATGTAAATCCCACGCCCAAATTTGCAAGCATCAGCAAGGTGCAAGCCGTAAAAAGCGCAGCCCAGTCGCCGATAGGGGGCAATCCGAAAAGCAGCCTAGCTATCAGCAAAAGCGCGCCCACTTGCAGATAGGCTATGAGCAGGTAGGGTAAAATTTTACCTATCATCACTTCAGCCGGGCGTAGCGGAGCGGCGAGGAGATTTTCCATCGTGCCGCGCTCAAACTCCCTCGTCACCGATATGCTCGTTAGCAAGATCGTCGTTAGCGTGAGCAAGATACCCATGAGTCCCGGGATGATCTGATAGCGCGTGAGTAGCTCGGGGTTGTAGCGAGAGTGTGCGCGTAGCTCAAATTCCGCCCTAGGCTGCGCGTAGCCGGGCTTGTCTCTAGCTAGAGCTTGCTCAAATGCTATTTGCAGCGCGGCTGCGGCGCCCGAGTTTGCCGATGGATCGGTGGCGTCGGTGGCGATTAAAATTTTAGGCGTTTGGCCTCGTATGAGATCGCGTTCTAAATTTGGCGGAAAATAGACGATAAACTGCGCCTCGCCGCTTTGCATCATAGCTTCGGCTCTGTCCGCGTCCGCGCCGACGTGTTTGACGTCGAAAAACTCCGTATTTTTCATCGCGATAACTAGCGAGCGAGTGAGCTTGCCGCCGCCCTCTGCGATCACTACGGCTGAGGGCAGGTGGCGCGGATTGTTGTTTATCGCATAACCAAAAAGCAACATCAACATCAGCGGCATTGCGATGATCATCGCTAGCGTCGCGCGGTCTCTTAAAATTTGACGAAATTCCTTTACGATCATCGCTGCGGTGCGTGAAAACGAGATAAATTTCATCGCCGCTCCTAAAATCGCTCGTCTTTATGAAGCTCTAGCAGGTGGATAAAAACATCCTCTAGGCTCGCTTTTATCGGTATTAGACTTAGCTCGTCACGCGGTATAGCAAGGCCTCTAACCGCCTCTTGCAGTGCGGCCTCGTCCTTTGCCGTGACTTGATAGCCGTTACCAAAAGCCGAAACGCTAAGCGCGGCGTTTGAGGCTAGCAGCGACGCCGCTTCGCCCGCTCTATCTCCGCTTAGCTGCCAGATGTTTAGATCGTATCCGGCGATGATGTCTGATTGCGTGCCGCGGGCTAGGATCTTGCCGTGGGCGATGTAGATGAGCTCGTGGCAGCGCTCGGCCTCATCCATGTAGTGCGTGGAGACTAGCACCGTGATGCCGTCCTGGGCTAGCTCGTGGATGATATCCCAAAACTCGCGCCTAGCCTTTGGATCTACGCCCGCCGTGGGCTCGTCGAGCAAAAGCAGCTCCGGGCCGTGCACGAGGCACATCGCAAGCGCCAGTCGCTGCTTCCAGCCGCCAGATAGA
>CALIWP010000330.1 GCA_938046705.1 uncultured Campylobacter sp.
TAGAAAGCATTTTCATCAAATTCCTTTGCGGTAATTTTTAAAGATTGTATAAAATAAAGGGTAAATTTGAAATAAAATCTAAGCAATGAGCTCCTTTTTTAATTCTTTAACCATTTCGAGTTTAAGTTCCTTAGTTGTATAATGCCCGAAATTTTACATTTCAAAACAAGGAGTGGATATGAAAAAGTCTATTTGTATCGCGATTTTGCTATGCGCCAGTTTGATGGCGAGTGAGTGCACCGCAGTGTATGGAGATGGAAAAACAGAGCTAAAGCTTGCTACGGGAAGTCCGGGAGAGCTTGGGCTACTCGAAGTTCTATCTAATGAATTCAGCAAGGCGAATGATACCAAAATTTGCTGGATAAAAGCAGGAAGCGGTCAGACTCTCGAACTTTTGAAAAATAAAAAGATAGATATCGCTATGGTTCACGCTCCAAAGGCGGAAATAAGCGCCGTAAAAGAGGGCTGGGCTACGCAAAGGACGTTGATCGGATCAAACGAGTTTTTTATCGTAGGGCCTAAAAACGATCCCGCAAAGATAAAAACCGCCCAAAGCGCAACAGAAGCCTATACCGATATAGCCAAATCTCAAAGCCTTTTTTACACCAGAGCGGACAACTCCGGAACTCATAAAAAAGAGCTTAGTATCTGGAAAATGGCAAATATCACTCCGCAAGGCCAGTGGTACGAGGCAAATAAAGATTTTATGTTAGCGACTCTTTTAAAAGCCGATAAAAACGGGGCATATTTTATGAGCGATAGCAGCACTTGGGTCGTGGCAAAAAAAGATATAAAATCTAGCGAAATTCTATTTCGCGGCGATAAATATCTAATAAATACGTATTGCGCCCTAAGACAAAACGATAGCGATACCACCGAAAGCAAGAAATCGAAAGATTTTATAGATTTCGTAGCCTCAAGCGCAGGGCAAGAGATCATTAAAAATTACGGTAAAGACAGATACGGAGAAGGACTTTACAACGACGCCGCTTACGCTCAGAAATATTTTATAAGCGAGTAGAATTTAAGTCTTAAAAGATAAAATTCGGCAAATTTGATAAACCGAATTTTAACGACGCGGTGGGTAAAATTTAAGCAAGCGGGTTAAATTTCAAATCCAACCCGCCGCGTAAATTTTAAATTTAACTCCGGCGATTGCAGTAAATTTAACCTCGCCGCGAAAATCTAGCTGCGCGCCTGATTTTGGCGGCGGCTAGAAAAACTAAACCAGAAAGGTCAAATTTAATAGTTAAAAATATTCGGATCGATCACCAGCGCGCGGTATGCTACGTCGTCTCTAGACGCCGACTCC
>CALIWP010000331.1 GCA_938046705.1 uncultured Campylobacter sp.
TCGTGATCTTATCGCATCCCAATTTCGCCGCCTCGCGCGTGAACAAAGCTCTATCGCAGGTCGTAAAGAGCGCTGCTGGCGTAGAGGTACGCCATTTGGAGGGGCTTTACGGCACCAATACTGCGCGCATCGACGCTCGCACAGAGCAAGACGCGCTATGCGGCGCGGATCGCATCGTATTTTTGTACCCGATGTACTGGCTAAACGTACCACCTATGCTAAAAGCCTATATCGACATCGTCTTTTCGCACGAGCTGGTGGGCTCTGGCGCGCTTAATGGCAAGGTCTTACAGCTTGCGATAAGTACTAGTACGCCGCTTAGCGAGTACTCCAAACAGGGTGCGATCGGCTATAGTATGGATGAAATTTTAACGCCGCTTAAGATCGCGGCAAACTACTGCGGGATGGACTTTGCCGTGCCGTTTATCAGCAGCGGATTTGAGCCCGGCGAGTTTGGCGACGATGCCGTAGATGCCGCAGCTGCGCGCTTTGGCAAACTTTTACGAGGAGAGCTGAGCTCTAACGAGTATCAAATTTAGTTTTGCCGCCTGTAGTTACAAGCTCGTGATTTTAAGCGAAGTCGCCAGCCCGGTTTTTAGCTAGTCGGCGCTGGCGTATATAATAATTTTGCTCGAAATCGCCGCGCTCAAAGTATGATTTAAGCATTGCGAACGAGTAAAGTCTATGTGTAAGATTGACGCGGTCGCTTCGTAGTTCATCTCGTCGACCGCCGATATTTTTTATGTTAAAATCGCAGGTATTATTTCAAGCTATCGATATACTCGCTAACAGCCGCCATATCCTCGTCGCTTAGGTTTTTAGCGTGTAGATGCATGACCTTGCCCATACCAAAGGCGTTGTTTGAGCCCTCTTTGTAGCCTTGTAGCGCTTTTATGCGGTCTTCTTTACTGATGCTAGTTAGCGCAGGCACTTTGTTTGCGTATTTTGCGTCAGCTTTTTCGCCGTGACAGGCTGAGCATTTTTTGTAAATAGCTGCGCCGTCAGCCGCAAGCAGAGATAAATTTAGCGCCAAAACGGCGGTTGCAATGTGATAGATTTTCATCTTTCATCCTTTTTGATAGAAATTTAGACGAGATTATAGCCCTAAAAGCTTAAAAGAAAAGAAATTTTATAAAAAAGTTACTAAAATGAAGCGCGAAATAAAAAGCAGAGAAAAATCGGCGGAAAAACTCCGCCGAAAAGGGTTATTTTAGAGTAGGGATGTACTCTGATAGAGCTGCGATGTCGTCGTCGCTAAGAGGTTTTGCGATAGGTTTCATCATAGCTGCGCTTTTAAATTTATCTAGAGTGCCTGCTTTATAGCCTTTTAGGCTCTCGGCGATCTCTTCTTTTGAAAGCGTGTTAAGCGCAGGAACTTTGTTTAGATACACTTTTTCCGCTTTCGGTCCGTGACAGGCTGCGCATTTTTTGTAAAGAGTCGCGCCGTCAGCGGCAAATAGGCTGCCTGCTAGCAATGCGGCTGCACCTGAAACAATGATAAGCTTTTTCATTTTCAATCCTTTTTGATAAAATTGTAGACGTATTATAGTCTTAAAAGCTAAATTTTACATTATTTTTTTACATTAGTTTATATCGCGGCGCGGGCGGCGATTTTCGGTTAAATTTAGATTTTTTTTGTATAATTTTCGACATGGATAAAATAGAGCTTAAAACGGTGCCCAAAAAGGCGCTTTTTCTTGATCGCGACGGCGTGATAAACGAGGATGCGGGCTATGTTTATAGGCGCGAGGATTTCGTTTTTAAAGAGGGCATTTTCGCCGCTTTGAGAGAGTTTACCAAGGCTGGCTACGCTCTAGTCGTGGTGACGAATCAATCGGGCATCGGGCGAGGCTACTACACGCTGGAGCAGTTTGATGAGCTTTGCAGATTTATGCTGAGCGAGTTTGAAAAAGAAGGCGTAAAGATAGAGAAAATTTACTTTTGTCCGCACGCGTCGGAAGCCCTTTGCGGTTGCCGTAAACCGGAGCCGGGCATGCTACTAAGGGCCGCAAACGAGCTAAATATCGACCTTGCGCGCTCAATCATGATAGGCGACAAGGATAGCGACGTGCAGGCGGGACAGAGTGCCGGCATCGGGATAAATTTAAAGCTGGACGACCGGCTAAAAAGCGTGGCTGAGGCGCTAGAGTTTTTAAAAAAAGAAGGAAAAATATGAAAGATATAAAAAGGGTTGTAATAACTGGCGCGGCGGGCTTCATCGGCTCAAATTTGGCGCATTATTTTGACGAAAATTTAAAAGACGTAGAAGTGCTCGCCGTGGATAAATTTAGAAGCGACGAGAAATTTAGCAACGGCAATCTAAAAAGCTTCGGGCATTTTAAAAATTTGCTCGGCTTTTCGGGCGAAATTTACGAGGGCGACATAAACTGCGCTAAAACGCTAGCCATGATCGAGAAATTCGCTCCCGACGCGATATTTCACGAGGCGGCGATCTCGGATACCACGGTAACCGAGCAAGGCGAGCTAATGAGGACGAATCTAAATAGCTTTAAAGACCTGCTAGATATCTGCGAAAAAACGGGCGCGCGCATGATATACGCAAGCTCGGGCGCCACGTACGGCAACGCAAAAAGCCCGCAAAGAGTCGGCGAATGCGAAGCGCCAAATAATGTCTACGGCTTTTCAAAGCTAAAAATGGACGATCTAGGGCGAAAATACGCCAAAAAGGGCGTTGCGGTCGTGGGGCTGAGATACTTTAACGTTTACGGCGCGAGGGAGTTTTATAAAAACAAAACCGCCTCGATGGTGTTGCAGTTCGGCCTGCAAATTTTGAGCGGGAAAAATCCGCGCCTCTTTGAGGGTAGCGACAAAATCAAGCGTGACTTCGTATATATAAAAGACATCGTGCAGGCAAACCTGCTCGCTCTAAACGCTGCTAGCGGCGTGTATAACGCGGCTACGGGCACGGCAAGAAGCTTCCAAGAGATCGTGGATATCTTGCAGCGCGAGCTGGGGTCAAATTTGCCTTGCGAATACATCCCAAACCCGTATGCGCGCTCATATCAGTTTCATACGCAAGCCGACATCGAGCCGACCAAAAAGGCGCTAGGATACGAGCCTAAATTTAGCCTAGAAGATGGCATAAAAGACTATGCAGCCGAGATAAAAAGGATATACGAGGAAGAGATAAATGCGTGAAGTACGTGCTTTGGTCGCGGGCGATTTGATGCTCGACCACTATATCTGGGGCAGCTGCGAGCGTATCTCGCCCGAAGCTCCCGTGCAAGTAGTAAAGATAAAAAACGAAACCAAACGCCTAGGCGGAGCGGGCAACGTGGTGCTAAATTTGCTCTCATTAGGCGCAAAAGTAGGCGTCATGAGCGTGCTCGGAGACGACGAGACGGGCGACGAGATAGAGCGGATCTTGCTAGAGCAGGGCGCTAGGCCTGAGTTTATAAAAAGAGAAAAAGGGCGCACGAGCTCGATAAAAAGCCGCGTGATGGCGACGCATCAGCAAGTCGTGCGCATAGATAAAGAAAGCGTCGAAGCCGTAACGTGCGAGGACGAGCTGGCGGCAAATTTCGCCCGCGCGCTAGAGAGCTACGACGTCGCGCTGCTATCGGACTATGGCAAGGGCGTACTGACGTCTGCGCTGTGTCAAAAGCTCATAAAAGCCTGCGCGGATGCGGGCAAACCCGTGCTAATCGATCCAAAAGGCGCGGACTACTCGAAATATAAGGGCGCTACGCTACTAACGCCCAATAAAAAAGAAGCGGGCGAGGCCGTGGGCTTTAAGATAGAAAACGACGAGCAGCTTTTTGCGGCGCTAAATTTGCTAAAAAATGAGCTAAATTTGACCCATTCGCTGATTACGATCTCGGAGGAGGGCATCGCGCTTTTAGAGGACGCTCAGGCGGTTAAATTTCCGGCTCTGGCAAAAGAGGTCTTTGACGTCACGGGCGCGGGAGATACGGTGCTAGCGACGCTGGGCGTGATGCTAGGTGCTGGCGAAGGTATCAAAAAGGCGATCGAGACGGCAAATTTAGCCGCCGCAGTCGTCGTGGCTAAGGTCGGCTCAGCCACGGCTAGCTTTGAGGAGATAAACGAACTCGTGCGCCGTAAAAACGCGGCCGGCTTCGAGGAGAAAATCAAAAGCGCGGACGAACTGGCCGCGACGCTGGCAAACCGCGGCGAAAAGCGGCTGGTTTTTACAAACGGCTGCTTTGATATCTTGCACGCGGGGCATGTGAGCTATCTGGCTAAAGCGCGGGAATTTGGCGATATACTAGTCGTCGGGCTAAACTCCGACGCCTCGGTGCGCGCGCTAAAGGGCGACACTCGTCCCGTAAATTCGCAGACCGACCGCGCTACCGTGCTGGCGGCGCTTGGGGCGGTTGATTACGTGACGATATTTGACGAGCTAACGCCTCTAAATTTGATCGAAAAGCTGCGCCCCGACGTGCTCGTAAAGGGTGCCGACTACGAAGGTAAAGAGGTCGTCGGCAGTAGCGTCGTAAAAGACGTGCGGCTAGTGGAGTTCGTAGCCGGCAAAAGCACGAGCGCGACGATAAAAAGGATAAAAAATGAAGACTGAAGAGATGATAAAAAGCGAGCTAGAGGGACATCTAGCCACTATTAAGGCGACCTTTGCGCTGGAAGCGGACATCAAAAAAGCCTGCGAAACGGCGGTAGCGACGCTAAAGGCGGGCGGTAAAATTTTGCTTTGCGGAAACGGCGGAAGTGCCGCAGACGCGCAGCATATCGCAGCCGAGCTAACGGGTCGCTATAAAACCGAGCGCGGCGCGCTAGCTGGCATAGCTCTAACGACCGATACCTCCGCGCTCACGGCGATCGGCAACGACTACGGATATGAGTTTGTTTTCTCGCGTCAGCTAGAGGCTCTGGGCCGCGAGGGCGATCTGCTCATCGCGATCTCTACTAGCGGAAACAGCGGTAACGTCATAAAAGCGCTCGATCTCGCGCGAAAAATCGGTATCAAAACGATCGGTCTAAGCGGCCGCACGGGGGGAGCCATGAACGAGCTTTGCGAGCTAAATTTGGTCGTGCCGTCAAACGACACGCCGCGCATCCAAGAGATGCATATCATGATAGGGCATATCATCTGCCAAGCTATCGACGATGCGTTTTAGGCTAAATTTAAAAGCATTTGCGGCGGTGGAGTCAAATTTGGCTCGCCCAGTCGCCCTATAACTCCGCCTAGCGCGCAAGTAAATTTAATCATCCATGAAAACCCAAACTCCAGCCTACGCCGTCATCGATCTAAAATCATTTTACGCCTCGGTCGAGTGCGTGGAGCGAGGGCTTGATCCCTTTGAGGCAAATTTAGTCGTCGCCGACGCCACTAGAGGCGAGGGCAGCGTGTGTCTAGCCGTTAGTCCCGCGCTAAAGGCACTTGGCGTAAAAAACAGATGCAGGCTGTTTGAAATACCTAAAAATATAAAATATATAATCGCTCCGCCCAGGATGCAGTTTTACATCGACTACGCGGCTAAAATTTACGGCATCTACCTAAAATACGTAGCCAAAGAGGACATCTATGTCTACTCCATCGACGAGGCGTTTATCGATCTTACCTCGTATCTAAAATTTTACAAACTAGAAGCCAGAGCCATGGCAAAGATGATAATGGACGACATCCTAAAAACTACGGGCATAACGCCCACCTGCGGCATGGGGACGAATTTGTATCTAGCCAAAATCGCACTTGACATCCTAGCCAAACACAGCGAGGATAATATCGCCTTTTTAGACGAAGCGCTCTATAAAGAAAAGCTCTGGACGCATCAGCCGCTAAATGATTTTTGGCGTATAGGCAAGCAAACTAGGGCAAAGCTCGAGCGATACGGGATATTTTGTATGAAGGAT
>CALIWP010000332.1 GCA_938046705.1 uncultured Campylobacter sp.
AAGGAGTCGTCATGAAAAAGTTGATTTTCGCGATCTTTTTGGTGTGTTTGGCGTTATCTTCGGCCCAGGCCGGCAAGAGCCATGGCGATGGAGCGAAAGCTGTATCAAAGGGGCAGTGGGCTACGGCGGTACAGATTTTTACAAAAGGTTGCTATAGCGAGAACGATACCGCGTCGTGCAAGGATCTGGGCGAGATATATGAGTACGGCAGAGGCGGCGCGACTGATCAGCGCGTGAAAAAGGACGCTGCTCTATCAAAGCAAGCTTATGAAAGATGCTGCGAAAAGAGCAATGGACTACGAAAAGATTGCTGTAGAAAAGTAGGCAAATAATCGCGGCTCGTCTTGAGCCATAGCTTTAAGTATGCGGCCGCTTTGGGCGTGGAATTTAGCCTTGGGCGGTCGCATATGAAATTTATGCTTTAGCGATTTTGGCTCAAATTTATCAAATTTTGCTTCTTTGGTGTTATCGCGTAGGTATGTTTCGTGAGACTACAAATTTGGGTTCGGGCGATATTTTATAAATTTGCCGTGCTTTTGGACTTTTACTCGGTTAAATTTTGCTTGGCGGCTTGAAGGACTTTTTCTAGCTTTTTGTTATTTTTACCGTCTTTTTTGAGATATAGTCGCTGTTGTTCTTTTAAGGCTTTAAAAATTTGCGCTCGCTCTTCGCCGCTCGTTATTTCAAGCAGCGCTTGCGCCCAGTTAGCAGGGTAACCAAAGCCGTATTCGCCTATGCCAACAAGAGTTTTTGCATTCGCTTGGCGTCATAGTTTAGATTGTGAATGGGATAGGTCGGGATGATTTTTAGCGTTTCTCGCTCCGCTATTTCGCAGGAGATCAGTTCTTTTGCTAGCTCGATACGTATTTTTAAAATTTCTTTGATCTGATCGTTTGTTTAGCGATTTGACTTGCTTGAATTTTCTTTTTGCATGATTATAAAATGCCTTAAAATTTAAAAACCGAGATCCAAAAGCAGATATTTGTCGTCAAATTTTGCTTTGCGTTTTGTCTGTTTTTATGATCTTGTCGGTTTGTGTAATTTTTATACCGCTTATTTCTCGCAGTCCTTCGCGGTTAGCTCTACTTTGCTAAAAAGTGTGCCGTTTGGTATACGGTAGTTCATTACGATACTTTTTGCTTTTTGTAGCACCATAAGGGTATTTTGATCAGAGCAAAAATCCTCCATCAAAAGCTCTTTCATGGTAGACGTAAATTCTTTTTTATATTCGTCCGCAATAGCTTCCCAGTCTATGTTTTGCGAGTTTTTAAAGACGTATTCGTAGGTGATTATATCGTTTTTGCAGCTTACTTCAGTAGCCTTTATGTTTTCGTCTTCTATTTGATTTAGCGCTGATTTGGCACCGATGGTGGCTAGTCTCAGATACGGACTGCACTCCGCGCCAGCCAGAGCTAGTACAAGAGCGCAAATGAGACAAATTTTTCTCATCTTTTTGGCGTTACCAGCATATTTACGTAGCGGCCTTCTAGTAGCGGTTCTTTATCGCGGTCGGAGACGTCTTTTACCATCTCCCAGACTTTTTGTAGCATCGCGACGCCCGCTTCTGGATTGCTCATCTCGCGGCCTTTTAGAAATACGCGAAATTTGACGTGTTTGCCGTCCTCTAGAAACTCAAGCGCATGCTTGACTTTGTAGTTGATGTCGTTTTGAGCGATTTTGACGGAGAGTTTGATCTCTTTGACTTCGATAGTTTTTTGCTTTTTCTTGGCCTCTTTTTGCTTTTTTTCCTGCTGGTAGCGGAATTTGCCGTAGTCCATTATTTTGCAAACGGGAGGTTTGGCATCAGGTGCGATTAGCACCAGATCAAGCCCCATTTTCTCGGCGATTTTCAAGGCCTCTACTCTTGGGATGACGCCGTATGCGGTGCCGTCGTCTCCCACGCATCTCACTTCGCTCGCTCTGATATCTTCGTTGAGCAACACTTCGTTTTCTTTAGCCAATTAGTTTTTTCCTTTAAGTTGAAATTTGTTGATTATATCCAAAAATATTGTGTTTTTATTGTATTTTTCGTAGAAATTTATTGCGCTGTGACAATTTTTGCAGATTTTGGTAAAAGCCAGGCTTAGCATAAAGCCGCGCCTAGCTCAAATTTAGCGGATTTTCGCTCCGGTTTCAAAAAGTTACCTCGGCGAGTTTTGATTTTAGCAGCTCGACGAATTCGTCCAGCTTCATATCTTTTTGTTCCCTAGTCGTGCGGTCGCGCAGAGCGATAGCCCTATTTGCCACTTCGTTGTCGCCCAGCACCGCGATCATCGGCACGCGCTGCTTTTCAGCGGTGCGGATGCGTTTGTTTAGGCTCTCGTTTTTGCTAGCGATTTCGCTGTCTACGCCGATTTTGCGTAGCTCTTTGGCGACGGTTTTAGCGTAGTCTAGGTGCGCATCGCTGATCGGCACGATGACTACTTGCGTCGGAGCTACGAAAAACGGTAGCTCGCCGCCCGTGTGCTCGATCAAAATGCCGATAAACCTCTCAAAGCTTCCCAGTAGCGCGCGGTGTAGCATAACCGGCTGCTGGCGCTCATTATTTGCGTCGATGTAGCCTAGATCAAAGCGCTCAGGTAGGTTAAAATCGACCTGGATCGTGCCGCACTGCCATTTTCGTTTTAGCGCGTCGGTGATTTTGATGTCGATTTTTGGACCGTAGAATGCGCCGCCG
>CALIWP010000333.1 GCA_938046705.1 uncultured Campylobacter sp.
CCCGCCGATAAACCGCGGATTTTTGTTTGCTTCGGGCGCGAATCTATCCAAAATTAAAGAACTTTTGTAAGCTTTGGTATGCAACTGCGGCTAAAAATACACAAATTTTAATATCGATAAAATTTGATCGCCGCGTCTCGCATAGCCTTTGCGCAAGGTTGTGCGGTCAGGCAAAATCGCAAATACAAACGCCGCCAAAGACTAACTAAATTTATCAAATTTAAAAGCCGCAACGATCACTCCCCATATTTTTTCTTTAGATCGTCCCACGTCACTAGCGTGCGTTTGCCCTCTAGGCTGCGGATGCGCGTGACGTCTTGCATCATCTCTAGCACCCCCTTAAATACGCCATTTTCATCGCGCACGGCCACGTAGTAGATGTAGATAAATTTGCCGTGAAGCTCCAGCCAAAAGTCGATCTCGTCGCGCTCGCCCTTGCGAAAGGCGTCGATGATCTCTAGCACGCTAGCTACGCTCTCGCGCGGGTGGCAGTTTTTCACGTCGCGCCCGATGACGCCCGCGCTTCGTGGAAATACGCGGTGCTTGGTGTCGGTGTAAAATTTCACGATCTCGTTTTCATCGACGAATGAGAGGTCAACGGGCATATGCTTATAAATGAGATTGATTTGCTCTAGCGTAAGCTTGCCCGTGGCGACGTCAAAAACCGCGTTTTTATCGCTGTTTGCGTTTGGATTTAGCCCGTATTTACTCATCAAATTTGATAGCTCTTTTAGGAAATTCGGATTTAAAACCGCTTCGTTTAAGTCGCCGTTTTGCAAATTTGCGTCCTTTAAATTTGCCTCCGAGCCGTCATTGGAGTTCAAATTTAACGGATAAAATTCGCTCGGCTTTTCGATGAGAAAATACCCGATCTCGTCATCGCCTCGTCTCATCGCACGAAACTCCTCCTCGCTGATTAGCTCCAGCGACGTCGGATAGAGTGCCGCCTCCTCGCGTGCGAGCAGATCGAGCAGGTTTTCGTAGATCTCGTGCTGAGCCGCGATAAATTCGTCTACCTTGCCTTCCTCTAGCAGCTCGCGCGCTGCGGCGATACCGTCGCGGACCTTGTTATCAAAGCTCCACATAAAGCGCGACGGGCGGTCAAAGCCCTTGTTTTCGAGCATCGAGTAGAGTTGGTGCTGTTTTCTAGCAAAGTGCGTTCTGTTAAAGCCGCCTAGTTTGTCGTAAATTTCAAGCCATTCGTTTTTGATAAATTTCTTTTTTAGCAGCTTTTTTGCCTTTGCGATTAGTTCGCGCGCGGCGTCGTTTTCGTTGATGTAGGTGGCGACGGGGTGGTCTTTTGGCAGTTTGGGGCACTCGGTAGTTAGGATACCGCGCAGGATTTCTGATAGCTCGGCGGTGTTTTCGTCGATAAACTCGCTCTTAAAGCCTAAATTTAGCAAATTTGCGCGCACGTTTTTAAAATCTGCCGGCGTGAGTTTTGTTAGTTCTGATTTTGCAGCTTTTCTTGAGGCGAAAAAATTTGCCGCTCCACTGAGGTAATCCCTCAAAATCGCAGTCGCCAAAGCAACGGCGGCGTTGTTAAATTTTATCATTTTTTATCCTTAACTTAAATTTTAAGGATTATACAAAAAGCGGAGAGTAAAAACTTTGATTTATCTTAAGCTGTAAATTTTGACGCCAAAGGTCGCGTCGATTTTTTCGGTATCCTTGCGCATTTTGATTGGAAAGTCGATTTTTACGATATTTTCGTAGTTTTGTAGCGCGTCCATAAACTCGTAAAATTTAGCAGGAGTTTTCATAGAGCCAGTTACCGTTAGCTCATAGACTGAGATCTCGCCGTTTTTTGCGGCCTCTTTTGGCTCGCTTAGATTTACGTTCATAAAGTACTTTGAGGCAAATTGAGTAAAATTCTCTACGTCAAATTTGTTTTCAAGAGCGTCTAGCTGGGCCTTATCGTTTTGCTTTATCTCGTTTAGGGCTTTTGATTTGGCGTCGTAGAGCCTTTGCGTTTGCGCGCTTGCGGCGATTTGCATGCGACTTTCATATTTGACCTGCTTGTATTCTTTGATACTCGGTACTAAAAAGCCAAATATCATCACAAGGCAAGCGACTATAAAAATTAGAATATAGATGAGTAATTTGGTAACGTCGATATTTTGTAGGCTTCTATCTTTACTCATTTTTACC
>CALIWP010000334.1 GCA_938046705.1 uncultured Campylobacter sp.
TTACTACCTTGATAAAATCATATAATTTTATCCTTTATTTCGATATTTAATTAATTTATTAGATAATTAAAATTTAAAAATAGTTTATATTTTTATCTAAAAACTCAAAAATTTATCCAAAATTTATACTTAAAATTATAATATTCAATCTCAAAATTATGCTATAAAATTAAAATAGTAATTTTAATAACCAAAATAGGAGAAAATATGAGATTTAAAAGCTTATTTAAACTCTCTCTTGCAGCAAGCATAGCAGTTTGTGCAAATGGGGCAGACGAGAGCGTATTAAGCGGAGTTGAGGTAACAAGTAGCAGTGGCGGATACGGCGTTGATGACATCAAAATTTCAACTAGAAACGCTGGCCTAGTAAAAGACGTGATGAGAGATATTCCTGGTGTTTATGTTGGCGGAACAAACGGCATGAATCAAAAAATTTACATGAGGGGCGTGAGCGACCGTGGTCTAAATATCACGATAGATGGCGCGAAGCAAAACGGAAATACATTTCACCACAACGCCGACTTGCTTATAGATCCGGATCTTATAAAAGCTGTTGATGTCGAGGTTGGCTCAAGATCAGTGGTAAACGGCTCAGGTGCACTTGGCGGTTCGGTCGCCTTTAAAACGGTTGACGCAAAAGACTTGTTAGAAAGTGGTGAGATCATCGGCGCAAAGATAAAGACAGGATACGCCTCAAATAACAGCGAATTTTCTCAAGGCCTTATGCTCTTTACTACACCAGTTGAAGGGCTTGATTTTATAGCAGCTATTAATCACAAAGGCTACGACTACGGCAAGAGCGGTAACGGTAAGAAAATCGGCGGCGACGGCAACGACCTTAGCTATCTTTTTAAGCTCGGATATAGCTTTTTAGACGCGCACAGGATATCGCTCTCTCACGAACACAACCACTACAAGGGACTTTATCCTTTAAGAGCAGAATTTGGTAGTTGGCATACAAATGATGACTACCGCAAATACGAGCGCGACACGACGACGTTAAAGTACGAATTTACGCCGAGCGAACTGCTAAATCTAGACGTAACGGCGTATCATACGAAGCATCAGAGGATCGACGGTAGCAAATGGGGCGTAAAAACTAGAGGCCTAAGCGCGAAAGCAAAAACCGCGATAGAGACGGGCGACGTGACGCAGACGCTAAGATACGGCGCGGAGTACTACCACAGCGAGAACTTTAACAAACCGCAAAACAACCGTCCCGAAAAAGTAAACAACTACTCGTTTTACTTAGAGGACGCGATCAAATTTGCAGGCCTAACTGTGACTCCTGGCATCAGATACGAGCGCCACGAGCTAAAGACATATAACGGCACGGGCACAAATATCGGCGGGTACAAATACAAATTTGATGAGTTTACGCCGGCTCTTGCGCTTGATTACGAGTTTATGAAGGGGCTTGGAGTATTTGCCAGCTACGCTAAAGTCTTTAGGGGACCTGACGTTATGGAGTCTATGCTAGCTAGCGGCGCTAGTAGGGGTACGGCGATGGGATATAGAGCAAACCCTGATCTAAAGGCCACTACGGGCGATAGCTACGAGATCGGCGGACGCTACAAGGGCGAGTTTAGCGAAACGGGACACGTTAGCTTCGTAGCTAAATACTTTAAAACCAAATACAAAAATCTAATCGTAGATAATAACGCAGCAGGCGGGCGTATAAATCCGGTGCTTTATAGGATCAACGCAGGCGGCGCGGATATCGACGGCGTCGAGCTTTTGGCGAGGTTAAACCTTGACGCGCTAAGTCTTGGCGCTAGCTACACTCATCAAAAAGTAAGATATAAAGACCGCGTGAGAAACGGTAGCGGCGGCTACTACACGTCAAATATTATCGGCTACCGCGACCAAGGCGACAAATACACCTTTAACGCCGAGTATTCGATAAACGCTATCGACACGCTTGTGGGTTATAATCTTATTTATTTTGCTTCGAAAGACACGACGAGTGCTGGCAACGACGCTGCCGTACATATCCCGAGCTACGCCGTGAGCGACATCTATCTCACTTATGCGCCAAGCGGCGGTAAATTTAAAGGACTTGAGATAAATGCGGGCGTTTATAACGTATTTAACAAAGCCTACGTCTCGCACTCTCAAAGAATAGCCCAGTACACGGGCGATGCGAACGCGATCGACTGGGAGCCGGGCAGAAACTTTAAGGTTAACGTCTCTTATAAATTTTAATTTTTACTCTAAACTTACGCTTCAGGGGGCTTAAATTTAAGCCCCCGTTTTATACTTTTTATAAATTTACTCAAATCTAGCGTTGTTTCTTTTTGTTATTTGCGGCAAAGGATTGTTATTTTAAATGTGCTGAAATTTACGCAGCTTTAGCCAAGCGAGTAAAATTTACCGCATATCGTAAAGGTAAATTTGCAGAGTTAAATTTATGAGCGCGCGTCGTCGAATTTAACGGATAGTTTTAAATTTGCATTTTCAAGATGCGGGTTTTTGGAGACAAATTTTTAGTGGGGGGGGGTAAATTTGAGCTAAAATTTACAGCCGTTAAATTTAAAAAAGGCGAGCCGAATTTGACTCGCCGTAGTAAATTTAATGCCGAACTAAAAGATGTTAAATTTAGCGCTTTCTACCCATTCTTTTTAGATTGTCGCATGCAGACGTGTCGCCGCTAAAGCACGCCGAGCGGTAGATGCTTCTAGCTTTTGACTCGTCCTGCGCTACGCCTAGGCCGTGCTCGTAAAGTACGGCCGTGTTTGTGCAGCACGGTACGTCGCCTAGTTTGCAGCCTCTATCGTAGGCCGACATGGCGTTTGCGTAGTCCGGTTCTTTGCCGTCGATTGCCGAGCGATAAAACTCGCCTAAGTAGTAGCAAGAGTACGCCCCGCCGTTCGTGCATGAGGCGCTATAGATTTCAAGTGCTTTGTTTGCGTCTTTGCTCACGCCAAGGCCGGTTTGGTACATGTTGGCGAGGTTTGTGCAGGCGGCCTGATAGTTGTTTTTGCACGCTCTTTCATAGTATTTTAGAGCGGTTTTGTGATCTTGCAGATTTTGATAGCTGATGGCAAGATCGTTGCACGCGGAGTAGTTGCCGCTTTCGCATTTTGGCTTTAGAACTTCGATGGCGCGTTTGTTAAAATCGTAGTCGGGGTTGTCGTTGGGTCCGCCGCTTGAAGCTGCGCACCCTACAAATAAAAGCCCGATAAAGGTAAGAAGTAAATTCCTCATTTTTTATCCTTTCCGTCGTTTTTAAAATTGTCCAAAGAGGTCATTTAGCGCTTCGCTGATACTAGGGTGGGTGAAAATCTGATTTTTAAAGAAATCAGCGCCCGCACCTAGAGCCATTGCGATGGCGATCTCGTTGATAAGCTCGTTTGCGTAAACGCAGTGAAATGCTGCGCCCAAAATTTTGCCGCTTTTTGCGTCTACAATCGCTTTTAAAAATCCTGTTTCGTTGCCGACTACCTTTGCGCCGGGGACTGCGGCTAGTGCTAGTTTTAGGACTTTAAAGTCCAAATTTTGCGCCGTCGCTCGTTTTTCGCTTAGTCCGATGCTAGCTAGCGGAGTCTCGGTAAAAAGCGCGCTAGCGTGAGGAGAGCGGTTTAGAGTGCTACGTTTACCCGCGCCAAAAAGCTTGTCAAAGACGATGCGAAAATCATCTAAGCTCGTGTACGTGAAAAGCTCGCCGCCGCGAACGTCGCCTACCGCGTAGATATGCGGCTGGGCGGTTTGTAAAAACTCGTTTACGAGCACGTTTCCTTTGGCGTCCGTTTGTACGCCGGCCGCGCTCAAATTTAGCTCCGCAGTCGCCGCTACGCGCCCCGTCGCTAGTAAAAACGCGTCCGCGTCAAGGCTTTTTGCCTCGCTGTTTTGGGTGAAATTTAGCGTGCTATCTTTTAAATTTTTAACTTCGCAACCCTCTAAAATCTCGACCCCTTGCGTTTGTAGCAGCGTTTTTACGCTATCTCTCACGTCATTGTCCTCGTTTTTTAGCACGCCCGAGCGAGCTACGATAGTGACTTTTGAGCCAAACTCGGCAAACATCGAGGCAAACTCAAGCCCGATATATCCGCCGCCCACGACTACTAGGTGCTTTGGAAGCGTTTTTAGATTTAAAATCCCCGTGCTGTCGTAAGCCAAATTTGAACTAACCTCAAAGCTTGGTTTTTCATTAACCGAACCCGTATTTATAACGATAGTCGGCGCGGTAAGCGTGCTTTTTGAGCCGTCTGCGGCAGTTACTTCGACGCTATTTTTATCTATAAATTTAGCCGTGCCATTTATCACGTCGATGTTTGCGTTGCCGTCAAGCATCGCGAAATTTTTGGCTCTCAGAGCAGAGATTAGCTTGTCTTTCTTTTCGACGCTAAGCGTGAAATACTCGCCTGCGACGTTATTATTGACGTATTTTGCCTCTTTGCTTAAATTTACTAGCTTTTTTGTCGGGATGCAGCCGACGTTTATGCACGTTCCGCCGTACATCTGCGCTGATTTTTCAATCACGGCGACTTTTTTGCCTAAATTTGCGGCTTTTACGGCGAGAGTTTTGCCGGCCTTGCCAAAGCCGATGACGATGATATCGTAGTTTGTCATATGGTTTTACCTAGTATGTAGTGAGTATTTTCATTTACTTTTTTTATGCTTATTTTGTTTTTTTCAGCCCAGTTTTCGATCACGTTTAGCGCGTCGCTTTGCGCGTCAGACGTTTTGCCCGCGTTTTTTATCTTAAACACATCCTCGCTACCGCTCATCGCGACAAAGCCGCCTAGCGGTTTTAGATGGTCGTTTAGCGTGATAATACTGCTTAAATTTAACCCGTCGCAGTTGTTTAGTATGCGCTTAACTTGCGCGGTGGTCGCGTCGTTTTCGTTGTAGCCTAGTTGGTTTAAAAGAGCTGAAATTTCCATATTTTTCCTTTCTAGTTTATGCTTTTTTGACTTACCAAAACGCCCTCGATGAGCTTTTTTATGTCGCCGTCTAGTATCGCGTCGGTTTGGCTATACGCCTCGCCGCTGCGGTTGTCTTTAACCTGCTGATACGGGAAAAGCACGTAGGAGCGGATCTGATGCCCCCAGCCGATCTCGCTTTTTTCGATACTGCCGGCGGCTTCTTGCTGTTTCATTAGCTCTAGTTCGTACAGGCGCGATTTTAGCATTTTCATCGCGGTGGCCTTATTTTTGTGCTGGCTGCGGTCGTTTTGACACTGCACGACGATACCGGTGGGCGCGTG
>CALIWP010000335.1 GCA_938046705.1 uncultured Campylobacter sp.
GCACCCGCCGCATAAGCCGCGCTAAGAGTCTGCGCTATACCGTCCGCGATCGCGCCCACTCGCGGGCTAGCTAGCGGCCCCATGCTGCAAAATCCCTCTATCATATCCACGCTTATAAAGGCGGTGTTTGCCGCGTCGCCCGCTAAAAGTTCGCTAAATTTAATCTCCTTTAGCTCCTCAAACCACACCGCCAAATCCTCTAAAATTTTCGCGTCAAATTTCATTTTCTTTCCTTGTTTTGATTGTTTTTACGTTCGTTATTCGGCTCGCCGAAGCTAAAACAGCGAGCCGCCCTAAATTTCGCGTTCAAATTTAATCTCGCCCAAAGCGTCAAATTTCATCAAATTTACCCGCCTAGCCGTGCGTCTTTGCGGGCAAATTTACGCAAAAGCTCTTTGGCTCAAGCTCGATTTCGATACTGCCGCCGTGAGCTTGGACGATCTGCAGGCACAGGTGCAGGCCTAGGCCGTTGCCCTTTAGTTTGCTCGTTTTAAAGGGCTCAAAGACCATGGCTTGGTTTTTGATCGGCACGCCGCTATCGGTCACGGCAAATTTATGCTCGCCCTCGCGTTGCTCGTAGTCCACGCGCACCCAGCCCTCGTCGTCCTCGTTTTCCTCGACCGCGTCGATCGCGTTAAACAGCATGTTTTGAAACACCATCGCGAGCAAATCGCGGTCGCCCACGTAGGGCAGGTCGGGGAAATTTAGGCTAAATTTGATCTCTTTGCCGTATGTGTAGCACTCTATCGCCGCCTCGCACTCGCCTTTTAGCTCGGCTAGGTTAAACTCTCGCGCGTTTATCGTTAGGCCTTTGGTAAAAAGCAGGGTGGCCTTGATGATACGCTCGACGCGCCAGATCGCTTTTTGCATCTGTTCGACTACGGGGCGAGCGCGTTCATCCGCCTTTTTTATCAGCGTGGAGGCTAGCAGCGAGATCGAGCCCACTGGGTTGCGTATCTCGTGGGCTAGGTGGGCGGCGACTTGACCCATCGAGGCTAGGCGCTCGGTGCGCTTTTCGGTCGTTATGTCGGTTGCGGAGATGATTTTTTTGCCCTCTTTTTGGGCGATTTTGATGAGGTAGATTTGTCCCGCGGCGCTTATCTCGCCTTCATTTTGCGGGATAAATTTTAAAATTTGCCCGAGTTTTAGGGCTTCTGAGTTTTGTAAAAATATCTCGCCCGCCTCGTCCAAAACCCAGATCGCATTGGGCAAAATCTCCACGATATCTTTGATAAAGCCTTGCAAATTTGCATACGACGCGGTCAGATTTTTGTACTCGCGCTCAATCAGGTAGGTTTGCTCGATCAGGCTTTTTAGTCCGTCTTGGACGCTGGTTTTGTCGATCTGAGTCATAAAAGCTCCTCGAAATTTTCTAAATCAAAAAGTAAAATTCGCTCGTTTTTTAGGCGGCTTACTTCGTTGCTAAAGCCGCTTTTGGAAAATAGCGCGACGGCGTCGGGCACAAAGCCTAGTCGCTCGCATTTTTTAAGGAGTAAATTTACCACGTTTTTGCAAATTTTGTGCTCTTTAAATTTAGCTTCTCCGACGATTATGTGCCCCTCAATGCTCAAAAATATATCTATCTCGATATTTTTCGCCCACAGGCTCCGCACCCGAGCAGGCTCCGTGCCTAGTCTAAACGCCAAAAGTTCGCGGCAAAGTAGCTCAAAGCCAAAGCCCGCGTACGAGTCGAACTCTCGTCTGATGATCTCCATCAGCGCGGCCTTTTCGCCGTTTTTTAAAAGGGCTAAATTTGGCTCGATGAAATAAAACCAAAATCTAGTAAAATTGTCGTTAAAGACCACCTTATCCTGCGCCTTATCGCGCTCGAGTAGTTTTTTAGATTTTTGATATTTGCTTTTTATGCGCGGTTTTTCCAGCGTCTTTTCGATGCTGACTACGCCTGAGTTTATCGCGGCGGCGTAAATTTTTAGGATGAGAGGGCGGGGCAGAAATTTATTTAGAGCGTATTTTTTGCGGTCGTTTTTAGCAAGCTTGCAAAGGGCAAATTTAAGCTCGCTCTCAAAAGGCGCGTCAAAGCTAAATTTGAGCGACAAATCTTCAAATTTATCTAAAATTTCCTTTTCGATCGCCTCGAAAATATCGTAATAATTCGCCTCAAATTTTAGCGCGTCAAAGACTAGATGAAAGTAAATAAGCTGCAAGATATCAAGGTGCTTAAAGCGCGCGTAGCTTGATTTTAAGGCGTAGATTTTTGCTCCTTTTTAGCCCATTTTAGCACAACTTTGGTTATAATCTCTTTTTTTATAAGGAAAAATTTTGGTTAGCATCGACGAAATCAGGAAAAATATTATTTTAAAAAAGGGCGTGCGCTACTTTGACTATACGGCCTCGGGCCTAGCCTACGCGCCTATTGAGCGTAAGATCGCAAAATACCTAAAAACCTACGCCAACACCCACTCAGAAAGCGCCTCAAACGCGCTAAAAACGCAAAAACGCTACGAAAAAGCAAGGCAGAGCCTAAAAGATGCGCTGGGGCTTGACGAGCGATTTTATCTGATCTCGGCGGGCTGCGGCGCAACGGGAGCGATAAAGAAATTTCAGGAGATCATGGGACTTTACCTGCCGCCTATGAGCGCAAACCGCCTAGGCGAAGAGGCGGTAAAAGGCGCAAATTTGCCCCTCGTCATCGTCTCGCCCTACGAGCACCACTCAAACGAGGTTAGCTTGCGCGAGGGGCTGTGCGAGGTCGTGCGCATACCGCTAAGCAAGAGCGGGGAGATAAATTTCGGCAGGCTAGATCAACTGCTCAAAATCAACTCAAAGCGCGAGATTATCGGCTCTTTTAGCGCGGCCTCAAACGTCACGGGGATAATCAGCGACTACAAAAAAATCTACGTGATGATGAAGCGATACGGCGCGACCGTGGCCTTTGACGCGGCTAGTTTTAGCTCGCACGACAACCTCGACGCCGACTACTTCGATGCGCTATTTCTCTCGCCGCATAAGCTTTTAGGAGGCGTGGGTAGCTGCGGACTGCTCGCGATAAAAAAGGAGCTCGTAAAGTCAGACAAACCGACCTTTGCCGCGGGCGGGACGGTTAGCTACGTGAGCCGCAGTTCGCATTTTTTTGCGCCAAGCGTGGAGCGCATGGAGGAGGGCGGAACCCAGCACGTGATGGGGTTAATAAGAGCCGCGCTAGCATACAGACTGCGAAACGAAGTCGGCCTAGACGTCATAAAAAGCCGCGAGGATGAGCTAACGAAGCAGTTTTGCGAGGGGTTAGATGAAATCCCCGAGGTCGTGAGCTATTTTCCGCGCGCAGTGCCGAGACTGCCGATTTTTGCTTTTAACGTAAAAGGCGTTTCGCCGTATGATTTCGCCGAAGCGCTGAGCGAGGACTACGGCGTGCAGACCCGTGCGGGGTGCGCGTGCGCCGGTCCGTACGGACACGATCTGCTCGGACTAAAAGACGATCAGAAATTTGATCAAAAGCCCGGCTGGGTGCGTGTGAGCCTGCACTATTCGCACACGCCAAAAGACGTCGCATATCTGCTAAAGGCCATCAAAAAAACTATCAAAAAATTTAAAACCAAAAAGGATAAGAAATGAATAAAATTTTAGCCGCAGCCATGTTTGCCCTTTGCGCCGTTTGCGCGCAGGCAAAGCCCTTTAGCCCCGAGCAGTACGCAAAGGTACTGCGTGAGTACAACTCCGTTGCGGGCGCGAACAACTACTTTGAAAGCGGTAAATTTAAAGAGGAATTCGAGCTTCGCAAAAAATACTGCGACGAGGGTCTAAGAGATGCGTGCGGCGATCTGGGGCTACTCTACGTTACTGGTCTAGGCGCGCCAAGAGATAGCAAAAGGGCGGACGAACTACTCGAGTACGCTGCCAAAAACGACGAGTTTAAAGCCATATCGCAGTACTACGAAGCCGCACTTGACATAGCTCGCGCGGCGGAAAAGTACCCGGACGATAAGGTCGCGCAGCACCTAGGAGCCGAGTTTAAAAACTCGCTAGAGCAGTGCAAGGCGTACAAAGGCGACCGCCACGTGTGCTTCCGCGCGCTGGTGATTAGCGGTATGCTGCCAAAGGGTGAGGGCGGTCTTGGACTGTCGCAGGCTGAGTTTGCCAAGACGTGGGAGGACATCGTCGTGAGCGACATCGAGCGCAACGGCATGGACGACTCGAAGGTAAACTCGCTGGCAAAAGAGCTAGAAGGACTAGCGGCGCGCTAAATTTGCGGGCTTTTACGGCGTAAATTTGTTTTTTCGGCAAGGCGATCCGTCAAATTTGACCGTCCGCGCTTTTGTCTTTTTGCGGGCGGCTTCGCGTCTCATGTAAATTTAGATTACTTGGCTCAAATTTGACGCGTCGGCAATTGCTAGGCTTAAATTTGGGTCGATTTTTGGGTAAATTTATCGAGCGGTGCATAATTTGCTTTTGCTCAAATTTGACCGCCTTTTACGGATAAATTTAGCTCGCTCCTGGTGGCATTTTGTAGCTGCGAGCTTTTGCCTAGCGGGCTTTACGGCTATCTTTACGGCGTAAATTTGCTAAATTTTGCTAGCGCTTGAGCAAATTCGGCCACCGAGCTTAAAGCCTTTGCCTGCGCTTTTTTGCGCGCGGTCAAATTTACGCGCCCGCGCGGGTTTTTGCCCTGCTCAAATCTGATGTATTTTTACGCCCAGCTCAAATTTACGCGGCGTTATTTTTTACGAATTTATAAAAACTTTGGAGAAAATTTAGATGTGAGATTTGCGCGAGTTTCAGGTTTTAGCGGGCGAGGTAAAAAACGTGAGATGGAGTGCGGCGACGGATGAGTGCGTTTTTGAGATCGCAGGCGTTAAATTTAACACCAAAATTGCTAAAGAGCGACTAGTGCCACTCGAAAACGACCGCCTAGCTATCGTTTACGACGGGAAAAATGAGGTTTGGAATTTTAAAAATTTGACCTCAAGCAAGTGGCTCAAAAACTACTCTTGGCGCGCGCATTTGATGATTTTTGAGGAGGCGACGATGGAGTTTTTACCGGATAGGCTTTACTGTCTTATCTTGGTGATACCGATCGTCTGCCTATTTAAATATCTCCCGCCGCTTGGTAATATCATCTTGCTTTTTGTGGTTATGATTTGTCTATTTGTGTCGCTACCTTTGCTCTGCATTGACGACAAAACTCCGACCGATAAGGCAAACGCGTATCTAGCTTTGAGAAAATTTTTAAAAGAAGCGGATTTGTAGTTCGCCGTCAAATTCGTCCGCCCAAAAACGCGGCAAATTCGGCGCCTATTTTTAAATTTGACGGGCAAACGAGCGATCAAATTTATAGGCGCGCAAATTTATATCGCTCAAATTTCGGGCGCGAAAACTTAAAATTTAAAGAGGATTTAGTTTGCAAGAAACGCAAAACGGTTTAAAACTGCTCGGCGGCCGTGCGGGTTTGCTTGAGTGCGTCTATAAAGACAAAAGCGGATTTGATTATAGCTTTAGCTTGGAGGGTCAAATTTTAAACGTTCGCTCGCTGCAAAGTCCGCTCTTGCCGATAAATGACGGCGACGAGATGCTAGCGGTTTGCGATAAAAAGGGGCGGGTTTTGGGGCTAAAAAACCGCTCTTTAAACTCTGCAGCCTGGTACGCCTATGAGCCTAGCTCCTTTTTTGCGACTCTGTTTTTCATGCTGTTTTTGTTGTTTGCCGCGGCCGGCGTTTGGGGATTTTTTTTGAGCTTTGACGGACGGTGGCCGCTTTTTAGCACTTTGTTACTTGTTTTTGGTTTGGGCTCTCTTGCCTTTGCTTGGTTTAAATATCACCGCGAGGCGTCTTTGGGCTTACGCGTTAGATCGATGCTGGGCGCCACAAAAGAGTCAAAAGCAAACGGCGAGGCTAACGGCAGGGTGTGCGACCTAAGGATTTTTGAAACGAAGGAGAAGAGCTATTTTAGCGTTACGGTCGGCGATACGTTTTTATGGGGTAGCAGCCCTAAAAAGCGCGCCCTGGAGCTAGAAAACGGCGACGAAGCGAGCGTAAAATACGAAAATTTCAGGGTCATAAAGATACGAAATCGCAGCAAAAATCTGACGGCGAAAAAATCGCAAGGCTTTTTTGAGAGGGTGTTTTGGTTTAACGTCGATATCGCGATCAGCCTTTGCGCGGGGCTTGTTTTGCTCTATGCTGGGACGAAGGATTTTTGGTTTTCGCCTTTTGCTGGGATTGCCGGCTTGATAATCTTGCTCGGCGGAGTCTGCTTTAACGTGTTTTATAAGAAAGATTAAGCCTTCGGCGAGGTTTGGCAAATTTAGCGTGGAGACTTCAAATTTGAACCTGCTCGCCGTAAATTTGACGCTCAAATTTAGCGTGTCAAATTTGAGCAAGACAAGCGGACTCGTCAAATTTTAAGCCTTACAAAAACGCTTACAAATTTTCGCCGGGCGCTAAATCGCGGATATAGCGGCGATAAAGCTTAAATTTAGCGCGACCTTCGTGATTTAAGCGAGGCAAATTTACACACGGCAAGGCCAACTGCGTCCGCTAAATTTAGCCTAGATTTTGCAAAAACTCCGCGTATTCTCTAGCTCCGCGCTCTAAATCGTCCCGGCTTGAGACGTAGTCCACGCCAGGAGTCTCCTCGGCGCCGTAAAATGCGAAAAAGTCGCGGTAATCAGCGTGAAAATAGTATTTAAACGCGAGCTCAAACGGCGTAAGAACCTCGCGCAAGCTAAAATGATAGCGTCCTTGCGGGCAGTAGTCGCTCTTTTTGATGCCTGCGGTCACGGCTAGCGCGACCTTGCGGCCCGCGATACCGTCCGAGCCGCGCCCATAGGCAAAACCGTGCGTCATCACTGCGTCGATCCATGATTTTAAAATCGGAGGGCAGGAGAAGTTATGAAGCGGAAACTGCAAAACGAGGGCGTCGTGGGCTCTGATGAGCTCTTGCTCGCGCGCGGCGTCGATATCGCCGCCCCCGTAAACCTGCGTCAAATCATGAACGCTAAAGCGCTGCGGCTCTTTGAGAGCCTCTTGTAGCAGGCGTTTGTTTATGACCGAGTTTTGGATGTCAGGGTGGGCTAAGATGATTAGAGTTTTCATTTTTCTCCTTTTTAATTGAGCGAATTTTAGCGAACTTGGCTTAAATTTGGACGGGAGT
>CALIWP010000336.1 GCA_938046705.1 uncultured Campylobacter sp.
CAAAATATTTAAATTTTAAATTTTGAAGCCGAATTAAAATTTGACTTCAAAATTTGAAGGTAAAATTTTTAAAATGACAACTCGGTAAGTCGATACCGAATTTAAAGGCGCTCGCAAGACATGCCGCTAAAATTTAACTTCGGCCGAGAGCATAAACGTCCTGCTCTGCCCCAAAAAGATACTTGTACCCGCGCCCGTCGTAGTTCCGTCGATATTTGACGGGAACATTCCGACCCAGTACTTTTTATCAAAGACGTTATTTACGTTAAATCTTAGCGTAGTTTGCTTGCCTAGCCACTCTTTGGTCACGTAGCGGATGCCAAGATCTGTGGTAAAGTACGCAGGCACCGCATTTACGTTGCGCTGATCGGCGTAGCGTTTGCCGGTGTAGTGTAAATTTGCGCTTAGAGCTAGCTTGTTTGTATTTGGCACGACGTAGTCAAAGAGTAAATTTGACTGAACTTTTGGTTCGCCGACCACGATCTTGCCCTGCGCATAAGCTTGTTTTGCCTTTTTTAGCTTAGGCTGTATTAGCGCGACGCCACCCATTACGCTAGGATCATTTGTTATCTTGCCTCCGGCGGTAAATTCCATACCTCTATTTACCTGCTCGCCTTGGATGCTATACTCGTTGTTATCGCCTAGATAGGCTATCGGGCGTTTTATCTCAAAAAGCGCCGCAGATAGGTCGATATCCTCTATCCTAGCTTTTGCGCCGATCTCGTATTGTTTGCTTCTAAAAGGCTTTAAAACGACCGTTTCGCCGTATCTTGGATTGGTTCTTTCGTAGGTGTAGCTTGAGCCGGCCTGCAAGCTATCTGCGTAAGTGAAGTATAAGCTTACGTTTTCGATAGGGCGATAAATAAAGCTCGCCGCGTAGCTAGTGCCGCTCTCGTCGTACGTTTTTACGCCTGTTTGCTTGTTTTTGTTTTCAAAGTTGCTTCTGGCCGCGCTTAAAATGACGCTAAAGTAGTCGTTTAGCTTGATATCGTCGGCGATAGTTAGGTTTTTCATAGTACTTTGACTATTTTTATAAGCTCCGCCGCCTTTTGTTACGTGCGGATTTGAAAAGGTTTTTGGATTATACAAATTCGAGTTGCCCAAATTTGCTCTTCCGCCGGCGGTTTTTGCGCCGTATATCGTCCATATATATCCGTTTGCCTGCACGCCGAAGTTGTGCTCTACGCCGAGCGTCTCAAACTCTGTCGTGGCTTTAGCAAACCAGCTTTGCACGTCAAACCTGCTGGCAGCGCCGTTTCCGCCGCTAGCTGCTACGCTAAAATCGCCGTTTTGGTTGATAAAGGTTTTGTTAGTACCGTACATATCGCGGATGGCTTTTTGCCACTGATAGCCGCCCTCAAAATACCAACTTTCAGTCGGTGCGTATTTAAATTTAACGCTAGCGGTCGTTGTTTTTAGGTCGCTTCCCGCCCACTCTTGCTCTAGGCCCGCTTTCGTGTTTTTAGCAGCATCCGGAACGGCGAAGTTTAAAGCGCCGTTTCTGCCAGGCACTGAAAAGCAGCCGGGTATTCCAAGCATTTTATGTTTGTAGTAGCTAAAATTCGTCTCGATGGTAAAATTTTCGGTTAGATAAAAATCAAGGCCTAGGCTAGCTAAATTTCTTTCGTAGTCGCTATTTTTAGCTTGCTTTGCGCCGTCGCTCTTGTAAAACACGCCTCGGTAGCCGACGTACTCAAATCTATCCGAAGTGTCCCAACCTATACCGAAATTTGACCTACTCGTATAGTCGGCCCAAAACGTATTTGAAAACGGTATCGGACGCTTTCTGGTATAGTTAAAGATGCCTGCCGGATCTTGTCCGCCGTAAAGCGAGCCTGCAAGACCGTTTTGTATCTGAAGCCCCTCAAACATATACATAGGTATAGCCGTAGTAGAAACAGAGTAAAAGCCGTCTCAGAGCACGTTACCGACGACTGAACCTTGAAAGCCGCGAGTCTGCGGACGGCCGACCTCGATGCCGCCTCTGGTTTGGATTTGCGCCGAAGGGAAGTACTTCACCGCATCCTCAAAACCTGCCACGCCTTGGTTTTTCATAGCCTCAATCGACATCGTATTTACCTGATAAGGCATATCAAGCACCTTTTTGCCTGCTAGCGGACCGCTGGCGACACCCTTGTTTAGTATGCCTTCGCTAATACCGCTCTCGCTGATATTATCGCCGACGCTGTTTACCTCGACGCCTTGAAGCTTGACCGTCTCGGCCGCGTTTGCTTGTGCTGCAAATAGTGCTAAAACCGCACACGCGGCGACTGAAATTTTAATTTTTCATCTATACCCCTTTGTTGAAGTGTTAAAATATTTATTTTTATATTTAAATAAGCCGATGTTACATCTTATTACCTTAATCCGCAATTTATCTGTAATATATTTTTTAAATTTAATGAATTTATGTTTACTTTATGGGCATCTTAGGTTAAATTTTTGTTTTAGTGAAAAATTGAGCAGATAAATACATACGAAGGCGCTAAATTTGAAAGCGGTATTGCGAGATAATTTTATATCAAGAAGCGTTGCAAATTTGAATGTAAGGCAATAAAGTAAAGTTTCGCGAAACGGCTTTAAGGCGCGAAGAAATTTTCTACCGAAGATATAACACATAGTTTTATCGATGGAGAAAATCTCTAGCTGCGTTAAAGACGCTCGCGAGGCAAGCCTTAAGTCAAATTAAAATTTGACTTCGGCTGACAGCATAAACATCCTACTCTCGCCCAGGCTTAGTCCGTTAGCTACGCCAAGAACGCTAGCGCTGGTGCCTGCGCCGTCGGCGCTTGCAGGATACATGCCCGCCCAGTATTTTTTGTTAAATACGTTATTTACGTTAAAGCGCAAGGTGGTTTGCTTGCCCAGCATGGCGCGGCTAACGTATCTCACGCCAAGATCCGTGACAAAAAAGCTAGGCGTAGCCTGAGTGTTTAGATCGTCGATGTACATCTTGCTCGTGTAGTGGAAATTTGCGCTAAATGCTAGCTTTTCGGTATTTGGCACGACGTAGTCAAATAGCAAATTCGAGTTTAGTTTAGGCACGCCGTTTACGACTTTGCCGTTTGCGCCTTTTAGTAGCGGATCTTTAAATTTAGAGTTTATCAGCGTAAATCCGCCTAGAACGCTTAAATTTGACGTGATTTTGCCGCCGCTCATAAACTCAAAGCCCGTATTTACCTGCTCGCCTTGGACGTCGTATCTGCCGTTACCGCCGACATAGGCGATAGGGCGCTGTATCCTAAATACCGCCGTGCTAAAGTCGATTTCGTTTATGCGAGCTTTGGCGCCTATTTCGTATTGTTTCGAGCGATACGGTTTTAGCACGCTGGTCGTGCCGTCGGTGTTCGTGCCGCTGCCGCCTTGTTGCAAGCTATCGGCAAAGGTAATATAGGTGCTCACGTTTTCAACCGGTTTATAAACCAGGCTCGCGCCGTAGCTAAGGCCTGATTCGTCGTATTTGGTCACGATAGGTTTTAGCTGTCTTTGCGTAGCGGTTATGGCCGGGCGAGTGCGCTCTTTGATCCAGCTATTTGAGAGGCTTAGTAGCAAGCTAAAGTTGTCGTTTATCGTGATATCGTCTAGCACGGAGATATTTTTCATATCGGTCGTGCTGAGTTTATATAAATTTGAGCCTTTTTTAGAGTTTGGATGCGGGAAAATTTTAGGATCGTTGATATTTGCCGAGCCAGCTTTCGTCGTCGTGCTTAAATTTGAGTAGCGATATTGCACATATCTATATCCGTTTGCCTGCACGCTAAAGTTGTGATTTAGCCCCCAGGTATCAAAGTCCGTGACCGCCTTTAAATAGCCGCTAGGTAGGTC
>CALIWP010000337.1 GCA_938046705.1 uncultured Campylobacter sp.
GTTTATGTGCAACGACGTCATTAAAAATCCCGACGTAGAGCGTTTTACGAGGGACTACGAAGCGCATTTAAAAAGGGTTTTCGGCTAAATTTAAGCAGACTTTAGCGCAAATTTATAAGCTAGACAGTAGAAATTTTACCCTGCCCTTTGTGCCATTAAATTTGATCTAAATTTAAACTCATGCCACGCCGGAGCGTAGAATTTCGCTGTGAATTTTAGGCGGCACGCCAAACATCCTTGCGTATTCGCGGCTAAACTGCGACGCGCTCTCGTATCCTACGTCAAAGGCGGCCTGCGCAACGCCGATCTTTTTGGTTGCGAGCAGATTTTTTGCCTCTTCTAGGCGGATCTTTTTTTGAAAAGCTATGGGGCTTAGCGAGGTTACGATTTTGAAGTTATGATATAGCGAAGACTCGCTCATATCGCATTCGCACGCGACGTCTTTCATATTTAGTTTTTGCGAAAACTCGTTTTTTATCTTTACTACGGCTCGTGAAATTTTATTTGAAACGCTGCCTTGCATCGCAAATTTATTTAAAAAATAGCCGCTTTTGTCGTTTGTTGCGAGCATGTAAAGTATCTCTTTTTTAGCAAGGTCTGAGAGAAATTTGACCTTCTCTTTTGGCTTTTCTAGCAGCCAAACAAACCTCAAAGCAGGCTCTAATATCTCATCCGTTAGCTCGCCAAAGAATATGCCTTTTTCGCTTTTTTGTAGGCTCTGCTCTTTTATGTCCACGCCTTTTAGCACTTCATAGACCTCATCTAGGCTAAATTTAATGCGAAGCGAGATGTATGGTTTCTCTTTTGAGGCGTCCTTTAGGCTTACATTTAATGGCACATGAGTAGAAGCCAGCGCATAGGTTCGCTCGTCATATCCGTACATATCATCGCCAAAGCCGATCGCCTTTGCCCCTTGTAGTATTATGCACAATGACGGCTCATAAACCGCGCTGATAAAATCATGCGTTTTGTCGCTGATATAAAAGTCAAGCGAGTCGATATCACTTTGCGTAGATCCCACTATGCCGTATCTGTCTAATAAAAACTCTTTTGTCTGCTCTTTTAGTAAATTTATATCAGCCATTTTTGCGCCTCCAAACTAAATTTTGCAAAATTATACAACTTTTTAGAAAATTTGCAGGATTAGGCATGAAATTTACAGAATAGTTCTAACGTAAAATTTAGAATACAGATATAATGCTCTCCATAAAACAAAGCGGTTCGCTGAGGATTTTAGATCACAGCGTACGATATCAAAGGAGAAATCATGAAGCAAATTTCATTAGGAGAGCTTAAAATCCCGGCAGTCGCACTTGGCACTTGGTCGTGGGGGTTTGGCGGTATCGCCGGAGGCGACAGCGTGTTTGGCAACCGCCTAAGCGAGGCGGAGCTTAAGCCAGTTTTTGATTACGCGATGAGCAAGGGACTCACTCTTTGGGACACGGCCACGGTTTACGGAAGCGGCGCCAGCGAAAAAATTTTAGGCGAGTTCGTAAAAGAGCGCAAAGATGCGATAATATCGACCAAATTTACGCCGATTTTAGCGCAAGGTAGGGGCGACGAAGCGATGGAGGAGTTTTTAGAGGGTAGCCTAAAAACGCTGCACAAGAACGCAATCGACATTTACTGGATCCACAATACCGACGACGTGCCGCGCTGGAGCGCGCAGTTCGTACCATTGCTAAAATCGGGCAAAGTGCGAAAAGTAGGCGTTTCAAATCACAACTTGGAACAGATAAAATTCGTAAACGAGCTATTAAAAAAGGTAGGGTTCAAGCTAGACGCAATCCAAAATCATTACAGCCTGCTTTACACGAATATCGAGGATGGCGGGATTTTGAAGTATTGCAAAGACGAGGACATAGCGGTATTTGCCTACATGGTGCTGGAGCAAGGCGCGCTGGGCGGTAAATACACGAAGGATAACCCGATGCCTGCAGGCACTCGCCGCGGAGAGGCCTTTCTGCCGCAAACGCTTGCGAGATTAGAGCCGCTTTTTGAGGTGCAACGAAGCCTCGCTAAAAAATACGGCACGACGCCAGCGCTAATAGCCACGGTATGGGCGATCGCAAAGGGCGCGGTGCCGATCATCGGCGTTACTAAAAAAGAGCAAGTGGACGACGCCGAGCGCGCTAGCGAGATAAGCTTGAGCACGGACGAGGTAGCGCAACTGGAAGCCGCTGCCAAGCAAACAGGCGTAACGGTCAAGGGCGAGTGGGAAGGCTCGAT
>CALIWP010000338.1 GCA_938046705.1 uncultured Campylobacter sp.
AAGCCCGCGGACAAATACTACGAAAACGGCGACATAAAAGAGATCGGTCTATATAAAAAAACGGAAATAAAATATGAATACTACGCAAAATAAGAAAAAATACCTAATCAGTCTAAAAACCTACACCGCGGCGATGTTTATCTTTGTCTTTTGCGTGCTTTGCGTCGCGGCGTCGGCGGCGATACTGGCTTACGAGCGGATATTTGAGATGAAGCTTGGGATGTTTTGGGGCATTATTAGCTTTTGCGCGATCGTGATGGGCGCGGGCGGAGCGATATTTTATGCGGTATCGGCCTATTTTTTGCGGTATGTCGAGAACTTTAAGCAAGCAGCCGGCAAGATAGCTAGAGGCGACTTCGCCGTTAGGGTCGCACGCAAGAACTGCAAACGTGGCTCTGATAGCGAGTATCTGCACGAGCTAGACGAGCTGGCGGCAAATATAAATTTGACCGCGTCGGCGCTAGAAAAAATGGACTACATGCAAAAGGACTTCATTTCAAACGTCTCGCACGAGCTAAAAACGCCTCTAAGCGTCATCAGCGGCTACTGCGAGATCGCTCAGGACGAGACGGACGAGGCGCGCAGAAACGAGTATCTTAGGCTCATAAAAGAGCAGGCAAACTCGCTAAGTAGGCTGTGCGAGGATATGCTGCTGCTCTCGCGGCTAGATAGCCAGGCGGGCGTAAATTTAGACGAAAACGCGCGAGTAGACGAGCAGCTACGAAAGGCTGCGGCGATGCTGATGCAAAAGTACGATGGGCGTGAGTTTGATCTAGATCTAGCCGCCGTAAGCGTACGCAGCAACGCCTCGATGCTAGCGCAAATTTGGCTAAATTTGATGGATAATGCGCTGAAATATTCGGCCACGGACGTCGGCGTGAGCTGCCGCGAAGAGGGCGGCGGGCTTATCGTGCGCATTAGCGACGAGGGGGCAGGCATCGAGGCAAAAAAGCTAGAAAAAATCTACGATAAATTTTATCAATGCGAGGAGTCGCACAAGGGCAAAGGTAGCGGCCTGGGGCTATCTATAGTGCGGCGTATAGTTCATCTTTTGGGCGGGGAGATAAGCTATGAAAGCGAGCCAGGACGCGGTACGACGGTAAGCGTAAAGATCCCAAACGCGCGTAAAATTTGAGGCAGAGCGCGGCTAAATTTAAGCAAATTTACGCTTTTGCGGCGGGCTAATTTATCTATCTGGGCGCATTAAATTTGACTTTCGGGCTCGAAATTTGACTAAAATTTAAATTTGACGCGAGCGACACAACCTAGTTTGCCGTAAATTTGATGAAATAAGCGCAAATTTAACGCGAAATTTTAAAAAGTCATACAAAGGACACATTGAGGACACAAAAGGCCATTATAATTCTCCAAAAATAAAGGAGAAAAAATGAAAGATTCTGCAGTAACTCACGTAACTATGACTATCGGAGCCGTGCTTTGGGGCTGTCTAACCGCAGCGGTGGTCTTGTTTTAACGGGTAACAAAACGTAAAAACAAAAATCTACGGACGAGTATCTCGGCGATATCTCGTCCATTTTTTGATCAAATTTAACCGCAATCCCGCCGCTCTGAAACTCACCTTTTCTAACCGCTCAAATTTGCGCAGCTTGTTGAATTTCCCGCTTCGGCGAGCTTGTTTTTATATAAAATTTAAAATTTGACTCGCGAGCCGAACTGTTTAAATTTAACCTCAAATTTACACGCACCGACCGCTAGCTATCGCGCTTTGATTGTTTATTTAGCTTCTTTTGGATAAAATCGCCCAAATTTAATCTTAAGGTAAATCATGAAACAAGCAAAAGTCTGGAAATTCGGCGACAATATCGACACCGACATCATCATAGCCGCGCGCTATCTCAACACCTCCGACGAAAAAATCTTGGCCACTCATATCATGGAGGACGCCGATCCCGAGTTTAGTAAAAAAATCTCCGCGGGCGACGTCATCGTAGCTGGCGAAAATTTCGGCTGCGGCAGCTCGCGCGAGCACGCTCCTTTGGCGCTTAAGGCCGCAGGCATCGGCGCGGTGATAGCCAAGAGCTTTGCTAGGATTTTTTATAGAAATAGCTTTAACACGGGACTTTTGATACTGGAAATCAAAGAAACAGACGAGATAAACGCGGGCGACGAGCTAAAAATCGACGTGGATAACGGCGCGGTCGTAAATTTAACGAGCGGCAAAGAGTATAAATTTAGCCCGATACCGCCGTTTATGCAAGAGCTTTTAAAAAGCGGCGGCCTCATAGAATACGCGAAAACAAGGATATAAAATGGCTAAAATTTATAACATAGCGGTGATAAAGGGCGACGGCATCGGTCCTGAGATAGTGGATGAGGCGATAAAGGCGCTGGATGCGGCTAGCGCGGAGTTTGGTTTTGAGCTTAGCTATAACTACTACCTGATGGGCGGCGCTGCGATCGACGTGTTTGGCGAGCCTTTGCCTAGCGAGACGCTAAACGGCGCGCTAAACTCGGACGCAGTGCTTTTCGGAGCTATAGGCGGGCCTAAATGGGACGGCTTGCCGCGCCATCTGCGCCCTGAAAGCGGGCTTTTGAAGCTGCGAAAAGAGCTTGGCGCATATGCAAATTTGCGCCCTGCGATGATATTTGACGAGCTAGTGGACGCTAGCACGCTAAAGCCCTCTGTCCTTCAGGGTGTCGATTTTATCGTAGTTCGCGAGCTAACCGGCGGGATATACTTCGGTCAACCGCGCGAGAAAAAAGAAAACAGTGCCTACAACACTATGACCTACACGAGCGAGGAGATCGAGC
>CALIWP010000339.1 GCA_938046705.1 uncultured Campylobacter sp.
CGCCTACTAGTTTCGTATCGGTATTAAGGCGCAGAGGAGAATTGGTCGGTATAAAACAATACGCGCCCCATACAAGCTTATAAACAGATCAAATCGCGATCAAATTTAATCGGCAGCTCGGCAAAACTCGCTCGCAGCTAACACCAAATTCACGCTCCTAACGCCGCCCTCACCTCGTCGCTCGCCATCTCGATACTCCACGCTGGCTCCCACACGAGATCTATCTCGCACTCTTTTACGCCATCGACGTTTAGCACCGCCGTCTCGACCCAGCTTAGTATCATCTCATGTAGCGGGCATGAGCGCGTAGATAGCGTCATCGTGACCTTCGCCTTGCCATTTTCGTCGCAAGCCGCATCGTAAATAAGCCCCAAGGATACGATATCAAAGCCCACCTCGGGATCGACTATGTTTGAGAGCGCTTTATAGATTTTTTCTTTCATTTTTCTTCCTTTATTCCAAATTTCGTAAATTTAAAAACATTTATCATATTTATAGCAACCAAAACGATGCTAACTAGCAGACAAGCCACGCCGCAGTGCGCGAGCGATTTTATCTCCAACCAGACGCCAAGCTCGTAAAGCGTAAGCCCAAAAGCATTAAAACCGATACCGATATATGCGGGCTTTTTAAGAATCATCTGATCTAGCAGAGGCACTTTTGTCTTACCCACAAAAGGCGCCACGTAGTGGTACCAGATGAGAAACGGCGCGATCTTGTAAAGATGGGCCGCAATAAATGCAAACAAAAAGCCGTAAATCAGCATAAACACCGCCATATCGTATCTATCCGCCGCGATCAATGCGCAAAACAGTACGAATGCTACGAGCGAAAGAGCGATATTTACGCTCCAGTAATCATACGCCTTGCGGACGCGTTTTTTTAGGATATATAGCGCCTCGGCGACAAAGCAAATAATCGCCGCTCCAAACGCAAAGTACGCGTAAATTTCGCTAAAAAAGAGCAAAACGCCAGCCAAAATATAAAATCCGAAGGCAAATTTGCTAAGCGTAAATTTTAGATCGTGCGCCAGGGCAAACATCGGTAGCAGCACGGTCGCCACGCCGACGATGATAAAAAAGACAAAGCCGAGCACGAAATAGACGTGAAATTTAAGCGCGAACATAAAATCCATCGGCAAAGTGCCAGAAAGTATCATCAAAAGGCAAAATCCAAGCGAGATGCCAGCGAGCAAAAATACCGCCGAAACAAAGAGCATAAACGCCGCGAAGCTCTTTTTTTCATTATCCATAAAGCTAACGATATAGGTCGTGCCAAAAAACAGCAGCGCAAGAAAAAGCGCCATGCCGCCGCCGTGTATGAAGCCCGTTTTGCCGCTGATCATCCCGTAGCTCATCGACGCTACGCCCGCGCAGTAAAGGGCTAAATTTGCCACCGCGCCCTTGATCGTCGAAAACGGCTTTTCTAAAATCACCGAAGTGAGCTGATAAAGCGCGCCGATGATGATGCTCATAACAAATCCAACGAAAAACACGTGTAAAAATCCCGCCGTCTCAAGCCCCGCGATCGTCTCAAAATCCGCCGCGAAAAAGGCGGGAATGCTCGCGATCAAAAAGCAAATGCCCGCGATAAAATAACCGCCGACTAGCTTAAAAGGCGGCGCAAAGGTGTTTAAAAGCATAGCCTATCTCAGTGACAAAGGCTTGTATCTACGTTTTTGACGTCCGCGCCCTGCTTTAGGCTAAAGGTCATCTTGACCGCCCCGCCCTCCAGATCCTCGCGCTCGACGTCAAACTGCTCCTCTATTTTAGGGATCAAACCGGCTGGGAATTTATGATTTACCATCACGATTTTGGTGTTTTGGTTTGCAAATTTGATCGCTACTAGCGCATTTACCATAGGCTCGGGCGGTATGCACGGACGGCTGTCAAATCCGACGAAATCCACACCG
>CALIWP010000340.1 GCA_938046705.1 uncultured Campylobacter sp.
TTAAGAATTTTTTAAAAAATATAGTATAATTTTTAAAAATCATAATTTAAAGGTTTGCTTCAATAAAAAATACTATAATTACGCAATTTCCTGCTAAAAAGAGAAAATATATGAATGTTCCAAAAAAACTTAGTCCTATCCCATTATTATTGTCGGCAATAAACATAAAATTTGATTCAAATATTCCGACCGACGCAGTTTTTGGAATTTTGTATCAAAATTTTCAAAACGATCTAGGAACTTTTAATAGTTTTCCGATGCCGATAGTAAACATCCCGCTCGAAATAAGAGAGAAAGAGGATAACTTAAAATTCATGCCCGTATATACGCTGTTAGACGATGGCAAGCGATACTCGCTACAAATAGGCGGTAAAGTAGCGTCGATAGTATATGATAAAGCCCACGGAAAAGAATACGGCGGCTGGAGAGATTACTTTAAGCCTGAAGTAGAGAAATTTATAGAGTGTATAGGCAAATCCAAAGTTATAAAAAAGATTATAAATTTAGAGTATCAAAATATAGATTTTTTCCAAGACGAGGATATATTTGAAAACGTCGATATAAAAATAAACTACCCGACAAAATGCGCCAGTAAACAGTTAAGCTTTTCAGAAACTTCTGAGGGCATAACTAACAACGTAAATATAAACGGTTCGGCGCAAGCCATAGTAGATAAGAAAAACGCTAACGGCTCGACGATAGATATAAAGACGATTTACGCAGATTTGGATATAGACATATATAATATAAAAGAGACGCTTGAAAAGATGCACGAGAGCAATAAAAAGTTGTTTTTTTCAATCATCAAAGAGGAGTATATAAATGCAAAATTTAACCCTGAATACTAATATACATAAGATATTTCCCGCGATGTTTATTGTCTCGGCGCTAAATGCAACTGAGGCCAATATGCCGAAGATAGGCTTTTTGCAAAACAATACGAGTAAATTTTTAGATATAAGCTCTTTGATGCAGATAAGCGGTATTGATGACCGGTTATTTAGGAGTATGTTAAATTTCGCTGAAAATATCATAGAAAATTCTCATGACTTAGATGCTGATTTCGCAAAAATAATCAATGATAATATAGTGGATCTATTAGCTTAATATGGGAATTCCGCAAAGCGAGATACAAAAGTATCTACCGCAATATCTTAGTAGTGGTGCTAAAGAGGCTTTAAAAAATTCGCTTGATGATTTTCCAAACAACTTGGAAAAGATGATAATGCCTGAAAATATATTTAACGAGTATAAATCCAAACTTTTGCAGTCCGATATAATAGAATGCAAGAATATATACGACGGACATAACGCTAAGGTAATGATAATATCCAACTCTTGCGACAATAGTAGCGAAAATGAGCGCAATTTTCCTATTTGCGTATCGTTCGTAGCGATCCTTAGCCTTGAGAAAATGAAAGAAGCATTTGAAAAAAGTGGTAAAGATAAACAAGCAATAGATAATAAAATAGATGCGATAAAAAAACAACAGGTAACTAATATGTTTTATTTGCCGAACGACATGGTAGCTTTACTAGATAGAACGATGCACCTAGATTATAATAAATTTAGCGAAGCAATGATAAATAAAATAGCTTCTTTGAGCAACTACGGATTTTATGTATTTTTATTTAAACTATCTTACCATTTTACTAGGTTAAGAGAAGGAGTGCAAAGAGGGTAGCTAAAAAATGTTTCTTATATCCTGTTTGACAAAATTAAATAGCTCATCAAAGACGAAATAGCCGCGGAGCTTTAGGTTTGCCGCGCCGATACGGCTCATCGTCGCAGCGCCCGGGCGCGAATTTGGCACATCAATCGCCGCACACATTCGTAACGACTCCGCTGCCGCAAATAGCGAAATCCAACAAATTTAACCCATCAAAACCCCGTACTCGCCCGTGCAACATCGCCACACGGACGGAGTAGGCGGCTTTTGCAATCCTCGCAAACACGCCGCGGAGCAAGCGCTCTCTGCATAGACTTGTTAAAACGTCTAGGCACTCCGGGCTGTGCTCGTGAGCGGCATATAGCGCTTCTCGCGCCGCCTTGATCGAGCCGAAGCCCTCTAACGTCCGCAAGCGCGCCCGCGCCGGGTAAGCGCCAACGCCGCCTGCTTACGCATACACCTTGGCGCGAGAACCAGCGCGCGAAGCTTCGCAGAGCAGATAGTAGGAAATACCGACGGGGCTGGGGCGGACGACGGGTTTTTCGGGGGTGCACCGCTCCGTTTTTGGGACAGAGCGCGGATTTGCGGCAAAAAATCTATGAAAATTTAGGCGAATTCGGTTTAAGGTTTGGGGCGGAGTCTGGGGTCAAATTTCGTGAAAATGCGTATTTTTGAAAAGAATTATTTTCAATAGTTAATTTTATAAAACGCCCCAAAATAAGCATTTGAAAGAGCCGTGAAAATTAAGTTTAAGTTTCAAATGGCAAAAACGATGCGAATTTGTCCGTTTTCGCTTAAGGAAACTGTGAAAATTTAGACGCGAGCCGTTTAAGTTTCGCGCGCAATTTCGGCTCGGTCTTGATAACTATTTGCTTAAAATCCTATGCACCCGCCCGCGCCTATATTATAAGCTATTGCAGGCGCGCTGCCGCGGGGCTTTGATAATGCTCGCTTACTCTCTTGACGGGGGGGGGCTATGACCCCACTCGGAATTTTCCGCCCAATACTGACGGTGTAGAGAAAAATTTTAAAATTCAGGCTTTTTGTCCCGCGAAAGATACGAGCACATTTTATTATCTGCTTAAAATTTAAGCCCGCAAATTTATGTCCCGCGATGTACAAAGAAACGTAAGCATTAGGGCTTTGCGCTTGCGGGGGCGGTGGCCTCCTACATTTATCTTGCCGGCGCAAATTCACGCCCATGCTTCGGCGCCCTCGTAGTCCTCGTCCTCGTAGTCCGGCTCGTCAAATTCTCGCCCTACGATATATTGTTGTAAATACGCGAGCGCATCCATCAGGTCGTCCTCTTTGCTCTCGACTTCGCTATCAAAGCTAAGGAGTTGCGCCTCTAGCTCGGTGCTTGAATCGATGCCTGCGTTGTGATAAATTTGCCCGGTGCGGTAATATGGCTCTAAGTTTGATATGCGCGTATTTTTTGCCTTTCCTCCATGACTAAGTTGATCAATGGGTAGGCGCACTCCAGTCATTTTTTGTATGATGTCAATCGTATAGAAAAAATCGTTTTGCATTCCAGCTTTTTCGATTCCTATCCTGGTGCAACCAAATATTTGAAAAATTCGTATAATCTCGACGCTTTTTTCAAACGGCGTCCAGTGCCCGGCGCTGATGTCTATAATGAATATGCGATTTTTATTATCGACGGCCGAGGTTATCATTGCTGTTTGGTCGCGGCCATTCGCGCTTGCCAGATCGATCGTTGTAAAAATTTGACATTTTGCAAGCTCCACCTTTTCGCCGCCTAGCGTTAAATTTGTGGCTTTTCTGATTTGCAGCGTTCGTATATTGACGCCGTCCGTAATATTGAGTGCCGCGGGCTCCGCGCTAAGATCGTATTCTACGCGCTCGAAATAACGGAAGTATTCGCGTTTGAATACCGCCCTTTGCGGATCAATCGCTGCACACATATATTCTTGATAAAATTCATTTGCAAGCCCTTTTGAGACGAGTTGATTTTGAATCAATTTAATACGCGATAAAGGGAAGCGCGACGGCCATACGCTCGCACCGTTTTCGATAATGGGGATTTTGATATATCGCCACTCTTGCTTGCGGGCTTCTTCCGTATTTTCATTGTTTACGATGTTGTTAAGGATGCTGTCTTCGTGCAAGATCGTGCCTAACACTACCACCTTGCCACGAGTTGGGTGCACGGCGGGCAGCAGATCTGCATAAAACCAGCCTCGAAGCTTTTGACGGCTCGCCTTGTTTCCAACCGGGAATTGCCCATCTTTGCTCTCTAAATCATCGACGATGATAAGCGTCGGGCGCATGTTGTCTATATTGGCGCCGCGCGGATCCTGCCCGGAGCTGAGCGATACTATGTGGCAGGTTCGCTCCATGTCGTTTCCGTTCCTATCTTTTTTACCGCGATTTACGACGACCTCTATACGGTCTTTGTTCCAAATTTTACCGCGTTCTATTGCGTAACCCCTGGCGGTCGCCTTATCGATCGAGTTTTTTATCGCCTCAACGAATAATTTTGCTTTCGTATCGTTTGCAGAGGCTATCATAATGAAAGGCTCTGCGTAAAAATACAGCCTGCTGACGACATAAATTTTATTTAGTAGCGTAGTTTTTGCGCTACCACGAAATATAACTACGGCTTTGTATTGATCCACACCGTCGATAAATTTCAAAACGTCCAGGTGAAATTTCGGCGTTTTGTTCTCAAAGATTTCCGGCTCTATATCTTTTGCAAATTTTAAATAGAGCTCTGGGGGGAATTTTCACTGACTATCCTTTCTTCTGATTTCGTATATTTTCGGTATAATTGATTTTTTCATAAAATTTATAAATTATGAATATTTATGTGATATTTTTATACGGATATTTATACGGACATTTGAAAAACTTAATTGGGTTATAAGTGAATATATGCCTATATTGTTGATATGGTGTGAATTCCTCCGGGCGCACCAT
>CALIWP010000341.1 GCA_938046705.1 uncultured Campylobacter sp.
TCTGGATAAACTAAGACAGCGCATCGGAGTGGTTTTTCAAAACTACCGTCTGATAAGCGAGTGGAATATCGAAAAAAACGTGATGCTGCCGCTGATGATAAAAGGTCTTAGCGCTAACGTTTGCAAAAATCAGGCGACCAAACTCCTAAAACACGTAAATTTGCTCCACAGAGCGCACAAATATCCAAACGAGCTAAGCGGCGGCGAACAGCAGCGAGCCGCGATGGCTAGGGCTTTGGCGCATAATCCTAATTTGCTGCTTTGCGACGAGCCTACGGGTAGCCTCGATGAATATTCAAGCGACGTTATCTGGGGGCTTTTGCGCTCGGCGAAAGAGTTTTTGGGTACCTGCATCGTGGTCGTCACGCATAGGGTGCCAAGCTCGTTAAGAGTACCCTATAGACATCTTGCTATAGAAAATGGACGCCTATATGAAATTCTTTAAAAACCACTTAAGCACTATAATTCCGCTTATGGCGCTACTCGTGGGCATTCAGTTTATATTGCTAGTCGGGCGAGTGGTGGACGAGTACGAGTCCGTGATGAACAAAGACTATAACATTATCATCGTAAGTCAAAACGAGCTAAACGCTACCGACGTAAAGCCGCTCGTTCATACGTTTGAATCTCTTGAACCGCTTAGTTCAAAGCCCGTACTAGAGAAGCTCTCTAAAGATATTTCATCAAAAAATATCGCCGTTTTGCAAAACGCTTTGCCTAATTTTTACTCGCTAAAGCTAAATGCCTTTCCAAGCACCCAATATATGCAAGAGATAAAGGATAAAATTTCAAAGATTAGCGGTGTGAGCAGGGTTGAGACCTTTTCAAAAACGCATGATAAAATTTATAAAATCATGCAGCTGATTAAAAATATTTCGGCGATATTTTCGGGGCTAATCGGGTTAATCGGGCTTATGCTCATCGCAAAACAGATGCGAATTTGGCTATACGAGCACAAGGAGCGCATCGAGATAATGACGCTGCTGGGAGCTCCGTCGTGGCTAAAATCTGGCGCGTTATACAAAAACGCGTTGTTTGATTCGTTTATAGCGACCGTTTTGGTGGCGGTTTTTTACATTATCTTGCCGGATTTGCAGCCCGTTAAGGAAGTCGCTACCGACCTAAATATCAATTTGCCGGCGATTGATCTGTTTTACGAGGGCGGAGTACTGCTGGGCGTTTCGCTTGCGATTAGTTTTTTAGCCGTTTATCTCGTAACTAGAAAAGCAACGGCGATATGAGAAAAATTTACGTTTTGCTGGCCGCCATGATTTGCTTAAACGCAAGCACTGGCGAAAAGATAAAAAATCAAACGACCTATCTCGAGTCCTCAAAAGAGCTTGAAAAGCAGCTAAATAAAAAGCTAGACGACCTAGCCGGCGACATACTCGGCGGCGAAAAAAGCGTCAAACAAACCGACGACAAGATGAAAGAGCTCATTTTGCAAATAGCGCAGCTGGAAAACAGCGCAAAAAGCGCTAGCGGCGAGCTTGACGAGCTAGTAAAGCAAAACAAAGACCTAACGCAAAGTCAAAAAAGTATCCAAAAAAGTATCGTGCGTATCATCTCTGACGAGTTTTCTTTCGATCTCATAATGCCAAAAGAGTACGAGGAGGGCGTGGATAGCATCATCGCGACTGAAATTTTGAGCAAGCTAAACTCGGTGCTAAAGGATGATTTTAACGAGCTAGCCAAGCAGTACGAAAGTACGCAAAATTTGATAAAAACCCAAAATGATAAGATAGACGGCATAAAGTCAAATTTAAAAACCTTTAAATTTAAGCAAGCCGAGCTCGTTTCCCTGCAGGATAAACAGATGAAAACGCTGGCGAATTTAAAGCGGGATAAGGAAATTTATCAAAAGCAACTCTCGCGCCTACAAGCCCAACAAGACGAGATCAGAAAGACTCTAGAAGAGCTAAAAATCGTCGCAAAAAGAGAGAGCGAGGAGGCTAAAAAAGCTCTAGCTGCACAAAAAGCGGCCGAAGCCAAAGCTCAAAAAAATAAGAAAGACAAAAAGGGCGAGGCTGCGGCAAGCGCGTCTGATGGCGACGTGAAACAGTTTGGCTCGAGCTATCAAACGAGTCTTGTTAAAAAATATAGCGGCGAAAAGACTATCGCACCGCTTGAGGGCTTTACGGTTAAGCAAAAATTCGGCAACTACGTAGACCCCATATATAACATCAAAATTTTTAACGAATCAGTCGTCCTTAGCGCAAATTCTGCCGATGCGAAGGTAAAGAGCGTATTTAACGGTAAAGTAGTCTTTGCCAAAGAAACGGCGATGCTAGATAAGGTCGTCATCATCGAAAATCCAAACGGCATCCATACGATCTACGCGCACCTTAGCCAGATCGCCCCTACTGTAAAAGTTGGCGCAAAAGTGCAAAAAGGCTACGTAATCGGCCGCGTGCAGCGAGATCTGACCTTTGAAGTTACGCAAAAAAACTACCACATAGACCCACTCGAGCTAATCAGCCTAAAATAGTACTCGCGCTCCGAGATTAGCAAAATTTAAAGCAAATTTAGCTAAAATCCGAAAATTTAAGGAGATGAAAAATGGAGCGAAAAAAGCGAATTTTAGTTAAATTTTCAGGCGAGGCGCTAGCTGGAGACAGCGGCTTTGGTATAGATAACGCTGTGCTTAAATTTATCGCAAAGCAGATCAAAGAACTAGTCGAAAACGGCATACAGGTGGGCATCGTTATCGGCGGAGGCAACATCATACGCGGCGTGAGCGCGGCTAGAGACGGCATCATAAAGCGTACCAGCGGCGATCACATGGGCATGCTAGCTACCGTGATAAACTCTATCGCGATGAGAGAAGCGCTAGAGAGCGTAGGCCTAGACGTGCGCGTACAAAGCGCGATAAAGATGGAGGCTATCTGCGAGACCTTCATCGTCGGACGCGCGAACAGACACCTTGAAAAAGGTCGTGTCGTGATCTTTGCTGCAGGCACGGGAAATCCATTTTTCACCACTGATACGGCGGCTACTTTACGTGCTATCGAGATAGATTCAGATATGATAATCAAGGCTACGAAAGTGGACGGCGTTTACGACAAAGACCCGCATAAATTTGAAAATGCGACGTTGCTAAAAGAGCTAAACTATGAGCTTGCTATGAGTGACGATATCAAAGTGATGGACGATACCGCTATCGCGCTAGCTAAGGATAATTCGCTACCGATTTTGGTGTGCAATATGTTTAAAGACGGAAATTTGCTCAAAATCATACAAGGCGACGAGAGCGCGTTTTGCTCTATCGTGAGAAATTAAATTTAAGGAGAATAAATGAGATCTGAAGAAGTAGCGGCAAAGGCTCTAAAACTAGTCGGAGACGATAGATATAAGCTAGCTCTAGTCGTAGCTAAAAGAGCCGAGGCGCTAGCCGGCGGAGCAAAAAGCTTGCTTGATATCGACGTTACTAAGATGAAATTTGCCGATATCGCCCTACGCGAGATAGCCGAGGGCAAGATAGCTTTAGAGGGCATAGTTGAAGCAGCTAAATAGCGGATTTTTACTAGAACAATTAATCGACGATATAACCGCTTGCAAGGACGTCGCCCAGGCGAGGCAGCTACTTAGCGAGCTGATAAATTTTACGCCGAATTTAGAGCGCGCGATCGAGTGCTGCGTCATCTCACATGCGGGGCAATTTAGAAAAAGCGGCGAACCGTATGCTATACACCCTATCCTAGTGTCCTGCATCGTGGCACACATGGGCGGAGACGAGGATATGATTATCGCCGCCTTGCTTCACGATGTGGTCGAGGATACGGATAGATCGATAGAGAGCGTGCGAGAGGACTTTGGCGAAGAGGTCGCAAAGCTGGTCGAGGGACTAACCAAAATCGTAGCCATCAGAGAGGACAAGCTCGCAAGCTCGGAGTCAAACGAGCGTTTGGCGGCGTCTGCGATGACATTTCGCAAGATGTTGCTAATATCTATCGAGGACGTGAGAGTGCTCGTGGTAAAGCTTTGTGATAGGCTGCACAACATGCTCACTCTGCAAGCTTTGCGTCCTGAAAAGCAAAAGCGAATCGCTGAAGAGACTCTGATGGTTTATGCTCCGATCGCGCATAGGTTGGGCATTTCGTCGATTAAAAACGTGCTTGAGGATCTTAGCTTTAAGTATGCTTTGCCAGAAGAGTACAAAAAAATCGACGACTACCTAACCGAGCACAAACAGCAGCTTGTGCTAAAGTTAAACGCGTTTACCGACAAAATTTTTCAAATTTTACTTAAAAACGGCTTTAGCGAAAACGACTTTGAGATACAAAAGCGCATCAAACATCACTACTCAATTTACTTAAAAATGCAGCGAAAAGGCATCTCGATCGAGGAGGTGCTAGACCTGCTAGCTGCGCGCGTACTGGTTAAAGAGCCGCAGGATTGCTATTTGGTGCTTGGAAATTTACATATAAATTTTAATCCCTTAATCTCGCGTTTCAAAGACTACGTCGCGCTTCCGAAGCAAAACGGCTACCAAACGATACACACTACGATATTTGACAACAAAAGCATCTTTGAGGTTCAAATTCGCACCTTTGATATGCATAAAACCGCAGAGTACGGCGTCGCAGCGCACTGGAAATATAAAAGCGGCGGCTTTTTAAATCCAAAACTTGACTGGCTAAGCGACATCAGCGGTATAGAAAACGGCATGGAGGAGGCGAGCGAAAACCCCGAGGAGCTCTACGAATACGCAAAAGATAGCCTCTACGTCGAGGACGTCGCGGTTTATTCGCCAAAGGGCGATATATTCACGCTTCCGCGCGGCGCTACGGCACTTGACTACGCTTACGAGATACACACGCACGTAGGCTTGCACGCTAAAGAAGCCTACGTAAACCGCGTGCGCGTGCCGCTACTAACGGAGCTAAAAAACGGCGATATCGTTAGCATCGTGACGGGAGATGAGCCAAAATACCGCTGTTCGTGGCTGGGCAGCGTAAAAACGGGCAAGGCTAGAGCCACGATCCGCTCGTACTGCAAGCAAAAGATAAGAGATATAAACAACATGGTCGCGATCGAAATTTTAAGCGGTATCTTTGCAGTACCTTCAACAACCATCGAGCAGTGGCTAGAGACTGAAAATTTGACCAAGAAAATTTTTAGAGCCGCGTTTGATTCGGTTTACCTGCAAGACGTGGTAAACGCGCTAAAAAAATACGTAAAAAGAGACCGTCCGTTTGCCATCGCGATGACGGACAAATACAACGTCAAAAAGCAAAAATTTGAAAACATCGTGATCTACTCGAACCATAAGATAAACAGCATCGAGTTTGACTATTGCTGTAATCCAAAGCGCGGCGACGATATCGTGGGATTTAGAAACTATCACCACGTAACCGTCCACCACAAGCTTTGCGAGCGGTTTATGAAGCTAGCCGAAGAAAAAAACGAGATGATTTTCGTCAAATGGACGCGAGTCGCTCCGCATAGATTTAAGATCATCTTGAGCCTAGAAAACAGACGCGGGTCGTTAGCCGAGTTTTTGACGTATATGGCGAAAATGCAAGTCGATCTCGTAACTATCAGCCTCACCGAAACTAGAGAGGCGACGGCGGACTTTTTTGAGCTAACAATCGAGCTTGGCGAAAATTTGAACGTAAACGAGATAAAAGAGCGGCTAAGAGATCGCTACAAGATCATAGACTTCGTGTCGCTTGACGACGCATACGGACATTAATAAATTTAGGAGAGAAAATGGGCGAAAATTTGAGCAAAATAATGAGCGATATAAAAAAAGGCGTCGCCGAGATGATAGACGAGGAGCGCGTCGAAAATTTAGTAAAAAACTACTATGAAAAGGGCGAAAATTTCTACGTTAAGGCAGGCTTTGATCCGACGGCTCCGGATCTACACCTGGGCCACACCGTAGTGCTTCAAAAGATGGCTCTTTTACAAAAGCACGGAGCGATAGTGCAGTTTTTGATAGGCGATTTCACGGGGCAAATCGGCGATCCAAGCGGCAAAAGCCAGACACGAAAAAAGCTAGACCGCGAGACCGTGGTGGCAAACGCTAAAACCTACGAGGAGCAGGTTTTTAAAATCCTAGACCCGCAAAAAACCAAGCTGATGTTCAACTCCAAGTGGCTAAACGAGCTGGGAGCTGCGGGTATCGTGGAGCTAACCAGCACCTTTGCCGTGGCTAGGATGCTTGAGCGAGATGATTTTGAAAAAAGATATAAAAGCGGAGCCTCGATCTCGATTAGCGAATTTTTATATCCGCTTCTTCAGGGCTACGACAGCGTCGCGATGAAGTGCGATATCGAGATGGGCGGCACGGATCAGAAATTTAACCTTTTAATGGGGCGAACCTTGCAGCGAGTTTACAACGTCGGCAAGGAACAAGCCGTCATAATGATGCCGCTTTTAGAGGGGCTTGACGGCGTAAATAAAATGAGTAAGAGCTTAGGCAACTACATCGGCGTGACCGACGAGCCAAACGATATGTTTGCTAAAATTTTAAGCGTGAGCGACGAGCTGATGTGGCGCTGGTACGAGCTACTAAGCGAAAAAAGCACGGAAGAAATCGCAAATTTAAAAGCAGACGTAGCTAGCGGCAAGGCTCACCCAAAAGCCGTAAAAGAGGCTCTCGCGCTAGAAATCACGGCTAGATATAACGGCGAAGCGGCGGCGAAAGAGGCGAAGGCCGAATTTGACCGCGTGCATTCGCAAAATTTGATCCCGACCGAGATGGACGAGTTTGAGCTCTCGGCTCCTGTTTGGATCGTGCAGGCGCTCACTCACTGCGGACTATGCGCTAGCAGCTCTCAGGCGCGCCGAGACATCGCGGCAAACGCCGTCAGTCTAAATCAAGAAAAGATTGCTGACGAGCAGCTAAAGCTGGGCGCTGGCGAATACGTCTTGCAGGTCGGCAAGCGTAAATTTGCAAAACTAAAGGTAACCTGATGCAACCCGTAAAAATCGGAAAATACGATATAAAATACCCGATAATCCAAGGCGGAATGGGGCTTGGTATCAGTTGGGATAGGCTCGCCGGAAACGTCAGCCTAGAAGGCGGCCTAGGCGTCATAAGCTCGGTAGGAACGGGCTACTACGAAGGGCGAAAATACATCACCAAAGAGCTAAACGCAAAGCCCTACGGTAGCGGAAATTTCTACTCGCGAGAGGGGCTAAAAGCCGTCATCGACAATGCGCGTAAAATTTGCGGCGACAGGCCTCTTGGGGTCAATATTTTGTACGCTAGCAACGACTACGAGCGTATCGTAAAAGACGCCTGCGATCATGGTATAAATGTAATCATTACGGGCGCGGGGCTACCGACGAATTTGCCTGAATTTACCGTAGACTACCCGGACGTGGCTTTGGTGCCTATCGTATCCTCGGCAAAGGCGCTAAAAATCATCTGCAAACGTTGGCAGGGTCGCTACGGCAGGCTTCCAGACGGCGTGGTGCTCGAGGGGCCTCTTAGCGGCGGGCACCAGGGGTTTACATACGAACAGTGCATCGATCCCGCGTACAGCCTGGAAAATTTGATAACTCCAGTTAGCGAAGAGATAAAGCAGTGGGGCGATTTTCCATTATTTGCAGCAGGCGGCATCTGGGATAAAAACGATATCGATAAGGCGATTTCGCTAGGGGCAAACGGCGTGCAGATGGGTACTCGCTTTATCGGTACGCACGAGTGCGACGCTAGCGAGGAGTTTAAGCAAGTGTTGCTAGCGGCCAAAAAAGAGGACATCGAGCTGATCAAAAGCCCGGTAGGCTACCCTGCACGCGGAGTTAGGACAAATTTAATAAACCTAGTCGATAAGCGCCAGGGTCCCAAAATCAGCTGCGTAAGCAACTGCGTTAGTCCGTGCCAGCGCGGCAAAGAGGCTAAAGAGGTGGGATACTGTATCGCGGATCGCCTCTATGACGCCTTTGAGGGGCGCAAGGAGACGGGGCTGTTTTTCACGGGCGCAAACGGCTACAAGCTAAACGAGATAATAAGCGTGAAAGAACTATTTGAAAAACTGATAAATGGCGAAGATAGTTAAATTATTTTTAATACTTCTATTTTTTTTGAATAGCGCGGTTTGCGCAAGCGCTTTATCGAGTTTAGATAAATTCGATAAAAATTTTGATAGCGCAGCCAATAAAGAAAAGATCGCAATGCATCAAGAGGTAAGGACTCTTTACGTAAAATCCATAATGGAAAATAACGTAAATTTAAGAGTCCAAAGCCTAACTAGACTAATAAAAAGCTCAAAAGCCCTAGGGCTAGATACCAAACCGTATGAAAAAGAGCTCGCGAGCATACCGCAGTCTGCAAAGCCAAGCGAAGAAAAACCAAAACAAGAAATAAAGCAAGTCAAAAAAGAACAACAAAAACAAGAGCCGAAGCAAAAAGAAGTAAAGCTAAGTCAACTTTCCTCCGCTCCGTTGGCCGTTCAAAATACTAAAACCGTCAAAAATCAAACTTTGCAGCTTCTAGAAGCTTTGGACAACGACGGAAATTTCGAGCTAAAATTTAACCGCCAGCTAAACGGCAATGATATTAAAAAAACCGACCTTAATCAAAAAGGTTCTTATAAAACGATTTATGAATTTAAAGGAATTTGGAGCGGCGGAAAACTGCAAAGATTTAAGAACTACTTGGTGGATGAGATCCGCATAAGTCAGTTTGACGAAAAAATCGTTAGGGTGGTATTCGTAAGTCAATTCGAGCCAAATTTAAAACTTAGAGTCGATAATCAGTCTTTAATTTTCTCAAAGGCTAAGCCCACGCAAAGCCAAAATTTAACGAGTCAAAACAGTAAACAAAAAAATCATCAACCGTCTATCAAGCAAGAGCTCCCCAAAATCGCTGCAAATTCGAAATCTGAAATAACTCAAATACAACAGCAAAAAGCAACTCAACACCAAGCTCAAAATCAAAAGCTCGCTCAGCAAAAGCAAGAAAAAGTTGCCGCGCAGACCAAGACGGATGCTAAAAGTACCCAAAGCACCACCGAAAAGGATGAGCAAGAAATCGTGTTAGCACCGGTAAAAACGGCGGCCACTAAAAAAACCACAAGCGCTAAAGGCAAGGTTGTCGTCCTTGACGCAGGGCACGGCGGCGACGATCCGGGGGCTATAAACGGCTCTCTAAAAGAGAAAAACATCGTGCTAAGCATCGCGCAAAAGGCGGGCAAGGAGCTGCAAGGGCGCGGCTATAAGGTTTATTACACGCGTAGCAAGGATAAATTTATCAACCTTCGCGACCGCACGAAATACGCCAACGACAAAGCTGCTGACCTCTTTATCTCCATCCACGCAAACGCCGCGCCGAGCAAAACCAAGGCAGCGACTATGCGCGGCATAGAGACGTTTTTCCTCTCGCCGGCTCGTTCCGAGCGTAGCAAAAACGCCGCTGCCCTGGAAAACAAATCCGACATCGAGGAGATGAACTATTTTTCTAAGCAGACATTTTTAAATTTCCTTAACCGCGAGAAAATCATCGCCTCAAACAAGCTCGCCATCGACGTTCAGCGCGAAGTTTTAGCGCGAGCAAAATCAGTTAGTTCAAAGGCTTCCGACGGCGGCGTTCGCGAGGCGCCTTTTTGGGTGCTAGTGGGCGCACTGATGCCTGCGGTGCTGCTTGAGGTCGGCTACATCACTCACCCTAGCGAAGGCGATCTCATAAATAACTCAAAATACCAAGATGCCCTAGCCAAGGGGCTCGCGGACGGCATTGACGTCTATTTTTCAAACCAGCAATGAAAAGTGCGCGAGTCGTTTTAAATGGCGGCATCCCGTTTAGCCCCGAATTTGACGACATTTACTTTAACGCAGACGACCCTATCGGCCAGAGCGAGTATGTTTTTAACTCCGTTTTTGACGAAATTTGGAACAAAAAGAGCGAATTCAACGTGCTTGAGACGGGATTTGGCGCAGGGTTAAATTTCCTCTGCACTTTTAAAAGATTTAAAAATACGGATAAATTTTTAAATTTCGTCAGTATCGAAAAAACGCCGATCTCCAAAAATGATCTGGCTAAAATTTACGCGAATTTTAGCGAGCTAGCGAACGTTTCGGGCGAGCTTTTGGAGGCCTACCCGCCTCCTATTCGCGGATTTCATAGATTAAATTTAGCTCCAAACGTCACGCTTACGCTGTGTTTTGGCGACGTGGCCGAGGTTTTGGACGAGCTTAGTTTTATTGCGGATGCCGTTTTTATGGACGGTTTTGCTCCCGCTAAAAACGAAGCGATGTGGAGCGAGCTGGTTTGCGCTAAAATCGCAAATTTATGCGCTTTGGGCGCTAGCGTTTGTACGTATTCGGCCTCGGGCGCGTTAAAAAGAGCCCTGCAAAATAGCGGCTTTGAGGTAAATTTACTAAAAGGCTACGGCAAAAAGCGAGAGATGCTACGTGCCAAATTTGCGGGTGAACGGCAAGCCGAGAATGAAATTTGGTTTAGCAGATTTGATCCCGCCGCCAGGATCGTTCCAAAGACGGCGCTAGTGATCGGCGGCGGCGTGGCTGGCTGCGTTTGCGCGTTTAAGTTGCGCGAGCAAGGTTTAAAGGTCACGATCGCCGAAAAGCGCGGCGACATCGCGCTAAACGGCTCTGGAAATCACTGCGGGATTTTGATGCCGCTTATCACGAAACCAACCGTAAATTTAGGCCGCATGCATATGAACGCCTTTTTGCAGGCAGCGCGCTTTTACGGCCAAAACCTCGGCGCCCGGGAGATAGAGTTTTGCGGCGCGACGGACTACGCATACGAGCAAAAGACGCTAGAGCGCTTTTACGAGTGGCGCGAATTTGACGCGAACAACGGCGTTTTTGAGCTAAAATTTGATAACGAGCCCTATGCTAGCGCGTTTATATTTAGCGGCGCAAAAGCTCGCCCTAGAAAAATGTGCAAGGCGGCAAGCGCAGGCATAAAAACGCTATTAAACTGCGAATTTGCGGGCTTTGAGACGCTTGAGGGCGGCGCGGTTAGGGCTCATTTTAAGGATGGGCAAAGCATCGACGCCGACGTGCTCGTGCTTGCTATCGGTAGCGAGAGTATGGAACTTTTTGCGGACTACGACATCAGGCTTAGCTCCGTGCGCGGCCAGGTCACGCATATCGCGCCTGCCGTTTGGACGCCTGCGCCCTTTAGCGCCAAAGGCTATGTTTGTCCGCCTGCCGAGGGCGTGCAGGTGATCGGTGCGACTTACGACAGAAATCTTTTTTTAGACGAGCCGCGTTCTAGCGACGACGAGAAAAATTTGGCCGACGTCGCAGAGTTTTTAGGCGACAAATTTGCAAAAAACGAGTGGCTAAATTTAAACGGAGCGCGGGAGCTAAATTTGACTATCGGCCCAGACGGCGATGCTGAAAATACGGATCGCTTGGAGGTGAACAAGGGCGGCGTAAATTTAAGCAAAAGCATGGATTTGCCGGCTAAAACCGCAGATGGCCCGGCACAGACGAATAGTGCGTCAAATTTGACCGCGCCTAAAAATAACTCAAACATCGCGGCTCAAATACCGCAAAATATCCGAATAGTCGGCTCAAAAGTCGGCTACCGCAGCTATAGCGGCGACCGTTTTCCGCTCATCGGACGGCTTTATGATGAGGATTTTTATAAAGATGCTTACAAGTCGCTGCTTTGGACTAAGGGCAAGTCTAATCCGCGTCCAAAATACGTATCAAACGTCTACGTTAGCACCGCTCACGGCTCGCGCGGGCTTTGTACGGCTGTGCTTGGCGCCGAGCTCATCTGCGACCTCGTTTTTGACCGCCCGCTTTGTATAGAAAAATCGCTTTTTGACGAGCTTCACTTGGCGAGATTTCTCGTTAGGAAACTTAAAAAAGGGCTAAAGTAGGCATAAAAATTGGATTTTAAAGTCTGATTTTACGTTATTTGTTTTTACCTCAAATTCGGCATAAATTTGAGGCAGCGGCGAGTATTGATCAAATTTTATTTTTATAAATTTAGTTTGCTACACTGACCATAGCCGGGCGTAAAACCCTACCATTTATCATATAGCCTTTTTGCAAAGCTTGTACGATTTGACCAC
>CALIWP010000342.1 GCA_938046705.1 uncultured Campylobacter sp.
CCGTTTGGCTTGCGCTCGAAGCTTATCTCTATGCCGTTGCGCGGCTCCATATTATTTTCTATCCGCGTTAAAACGCCCTTTTCGTCGTAGACGTAGCTATCGTCCGTCACTAGCGTCCCGCCCGAATACGCCGCCCGAGCGATCATTTTGCCGTCCTTGCCGTAAGTGGTTTTCTCCGTGCGCGGGTAAAATTTATCCTCGACATACTTTTCTTTGGCCGTCGCGACTAAATTTTCGCCGTCAAATTCGTATTCGTAGAGATAAACGGCGCTATCTTGATATTTTTTGCGTATTAGCCCGTCTTTACCGTACTCAAACAAAACCGAGCTGTTTGGCACGCCGTTTATATGCTCGGTTTCTTGCAGTATATAGCCGTTTTCGTTAAACTCCGTCCGCTTCACGCGCGTATTTTCTAGCGCGCCCGAGCCGTCCGTAGAGTATTCGTGCTCCGTAGCCGTCATGCTTTTGACCTCGCCTTTTAGCTCTCTTTTGCTCCAGTCGTTTTGCGGTAAAACGGCCGAGTTTAGATAGCAAACCGCCGATGCCGCCGCGAAAATAGCTTTTAAAATTTTCACTTTATCTCTCCACCCCATCACTCGTAAATTTCGCCCTTGTAGCCGATGCCGCGCACCGTAGCTATCTCAAAGTCCGTGCAGCTTTCTAGCTTGCGGCGTAGCTTTTTTACGTGCGTATCGACCGCGCGCTCGTCGCTATCCGTGTCGTAGCCCCAGATTTCTTGCATGATTTCTAGGCGAGTGAAAATTTTTCCAGGATTTGAGAGCAGCAAAAATAGCAAATAAAACTCTTTTGGCGCGAGCTCCACGGCCTCCCCGCCGATTTTTAGGCTAAGGGCCGTATAGTCTAGCTCGGAGTTTTTAAACCTCAGCCGCTTGCCGCTAGCGATCTTGGCTCGGCGCAAAAGCGCGTTTATGCGTAAGATCAGCTCCTTTAAATTTAAAGGCTTGCTCATGTAGTCGTCCGCCCCCGTGACAAAGCCCTTCTCCATCCCCTCCATGCCGCTTTTTGCCGTTATCATCAGCACCGGTAGCGACTCGTCTAGCAGCTTGATTTGTTTGGTTAGCTCGTATCCGCTAAGATCTGGCATCATGATATCGGTGATGACAAGATCGGCGCGCTCGCTCTCTAGCAGCTGCAAAGCCAGCTCTCCGTCAAAAGCCGCAAGCGGCGAAAAGCCCTCCTGTGCGAGCTTTAGGCAGATTATTTTATTTAAATTTTCGTCATCCTCGGCGACTAAAATTTTAAACATTTGCTTTCCTTAAATTTGCCCCGAATTTAACGGGCAAGGCGATAAATTTTGTCCTATTTTATCAAATTTAACGAGAAATCTGCGGGTAAATTTAGCGAAGCATCATCAAAACGCCGATGACGCAGATGATAACGGCTGTAAAAATCTCCAAAAGTCGCAGGTGGGTTTGCAAAAATTTCTTTAGTATCGCTCCGCCAAGAGCATAGATGCTAAGCGAGCAAAACTCGATAAAAACGAGCGTAACCGTGATAGAGAGCATGCGTGGCAAGCTAAAAGGATCGTTCGCGTCCAAAAAAGTCGGCAGCAAAGCCGATAGAAAAATCCACGCCTTAGGATTTGAGATGCAGACTACGGCGCCGTTTAAAAACATCTGCTTTTTGCTTGGTAGCTGCGAGACCTTCGTGATACTAAGCTGCCCCTTGCTAAAAAACAGCATAGCGCCCAGATACAGCAGATAAAGGCCTGCGATGATATTTAGAGCCTTAAACGCGAAGCTATAATGCGCCAAAACGGCGCCAACTCCTAGCATACAGCAAATACCTACGAAGGCCAGAGAGGCGAGCTGCCCCGACATCATCGGCAGCGCGCGCACGTAGCCCAGGCTCATGCCGATACTCATCGCGTAGGTCATGTTGATACCGGGCATCAGGCTGATGGGGAAAAACGTAACGGCAAAAAGTAGGTAGTTCATAAAGCGCCTTAAATTTTGAAGAAATAGTAAATCAAATTTTATAAATTTAAAATAAAAAACGGCGGGCGTACGGCGAAAATTTAGCAAAATTTACTTAAGGCGTCGTTTGCATTTTTGGGTCGAGGCGGAAATTTTATTTGTTATGCGCGGGCGCGTAAATTTAGCGGATTTGGCCGCGGCATTTGTTTGCGTTTTTCGGAATGCAGAGAGCAAATTTAGCAAGCTTATCTTTGAGCACACAAATTTGACTTTATCTGTGCGGGCTAAATTTACCACGCAAAACGGCTCTAAAACTAGCCGACCGTTTAGCGGGTTTGCGGTAAAATTTAGAAATCTAAGCTATCACGATCAGTACGCCAAGGCCTTTGTCGGCGGCATTTTGATAAAAATCCAAAAGCCCGTTAAAACGCTCTTTTAGCTCGGCTTTGATATCTTCAAATTCGCTCTCATACTCCCATATCTCGGGATACGTTCCCGCCGCGCCGAAATCTGCGAAATTTACGTTTGCCAAAAGCGCGTCGATATCGGTATCAGACATCGCTTTGGCTACAGCTTTCACATCATCTGCGTCCACGTAAGATACCGCCTCGCTTCCCTCCTCGCCCGCCATGCCGCGCCCAAATATCGCCCAACTAAGCGGATTTGGCGTAGCAAAAATCTCGCCCGCGCTCATCGCTTCAAACATATTTTTGCCAGTTAGCGTTTTGTGCATCGCGTCCCACATTTTATCCAGGTCGTATTCGTCCAGTGCCTCAACATCGTCGCCGCCGCCGTTTTTGATCGCCTCGATAACGTCTTGCGCATAGGCGTAGTAGTGCGCGCTCATTCCCATTTTTGTTCCTAAAAAATCTCAAATTTAACGCAAATTTGCCGCTAACGGCAGCCTAAAAAGTCATCACCTGATCGCACTCCGCGACCCAGCTAGCAAGGATATCCATGCTGCCCTTTATCTCGCTATCAAAGTACGGCTCGCCCGCGTGTAGACCGCATCTAGTCTCGCAGCTGCCGCAGACCTTTAGCGCTACACCGTTTGCGTGTAGCTCTTTTAGCTTTGCCACGAGGTCAAAGTCGTAGTTTTCGGGCTTTTGCGTGCCATTTCGCGCGAGATCGACCGCGTCGTTCATCAGAAATATCCTGACGTATTCGCCTCTATTTTTGAGCGCTCCTGCTAGCCGCAATGCGTTATACGCGTTGTCCGTGCCGTTATAGGGCTGATTTGTGAGGATGAGTAGAAATTTTTTCATTTTGTGCTCCTTTTGCTGGTTTTACTAGCTTCGCTTAAAAACCTCGCCTTTGCGGCACCGCTGGTTTTTGTGCAGTACAAACAGCGCAAATTTTAGCTAAGTTGTGCGTAAAATATCTTAAATTTGAGCTTAAATTTGAAATAAATTCATCGAAGTAAAAAATTGCAAAAGAAACGGCGGATCGTCCGTTTTGGATAAATCCGCCCTCATAGAAAAATACGCAAGTATCGCGAGATATTCGCCAAAAAGCAAATTTTAGTGAGTTAGGAAAAGCTCCTGAATCTTTGCTTTATCCGTAGTCTGCGTAAGCGCAAGCATCAAGAGCACTCTAGCTTTTTGCGCGTTTAGGTTGTCGCTAGCTAAAAAGCCGTATTTGCCGTCGTCTACCTCGCCGTTTAGCGTGGTCTCGCCGCTACCTACGCGGGAGTCGCGCACGACTACTACGCCGGCTTTAACCGCTTCGCCTAGAGCCTCAAGCGCGCTTGGGAATGGATTTCCGTTACCCATGCCGGCATTTATGATGCCTTTGGCTCCGTTTTTGACGGCTAAA
>CALIWP010000343.1 GCA_938046705.1 uncultured Campylobacter sp.
GGTGCCACCGTATTTAGCGAAAACTACGCTATCACCCACGCTCACGCCTTCTACCTCGCTTGATACCGCCAAAACCTTGCCGCTTAAAGGTTTTTCTTTTGCATTATCGGGTATAATGATGCCCGAAGCGGTCGTTTTGACGTCCTCGAGACGCTCGACTAAGACTCGTTTGCCTAACGGTTGAAAATTCATGATTCATCCTTTATGGTTTGATTTTACTTTTTTAGCACTCTTTTGTTTTGAGTGATGAAATTATAGTCAAATTTTTAGAATTTGTCAATAATTTAGCTAAAATTCTTAACAAGTCTTAGTATAATCGGCTCAAGTTTCATAATAAAATTAAACTAAATCTAAAGGATAGACGATGAAAATTTTAGGCGCCATACTCGGAGTAGTTTTTGCCTTGCTTATCGCGGCTTACGTTGCCGCCTTTACGGATTTTGGCAACGGCTTGGTTAAGCCGTATGCCCAAAATTTGATTAAAGAAAAAAGCGGATTTGACGTCAAATTTGACAAATTTCAGATCCGTCCGACGAGCGTAGATATCGTAGCGAACGTAAACGGCGAGATCGTAGCGAACGTAAACGGCGGGCTTTCGGTTTTCTCTCAAAGCCTCGATCTAAAATACGACGTCGCCGTTAGCGATCTAAAAAGTCTGGGTGTCAAGCTAAACGAAGCTATGAAAATCTCAGGCATCGCAAAGGGCAAATTTAGCGATTTCACCGCTAGCGGAGTAGGCCAAATGCTAGGCTCAAACGTTAGCTTTGATGCAAATTTAAAAGACTACAAGCCGCTTTCTTTAAAGCTCGACGCTAAAAATTTACAGGTCGAAAAAGCTCTAGCGCTAGCGGGTCAGCCTATATACGCGCGCGGTAAAATCTCTACCGTCGCAAATATCGTAGAAAGCGGCGGCAAACCAAACGGCACCGCAAATGTCGATATCTTAGACGTCAAAACAGACAACGCGCTAATCGCAAAGGATTTTAACGTCACCCTGCCGTCAAATTTCGCCGCAAACGGTAAAATCGTAGCAGACGTAAAAGACGGCATCGTAAACGCCAAAAGCGCGGTGATCACGCCGCTAGCGACGATCGGCAGCGACAAGACGATCTACGATCCAAACTCAAACACCCTAAGCAGCGACGTCAAGCTCATCGTGGACGATCTGGCCAAATTTGAGCCCGTCGTTGGGCAAAAGCTTAGCGGCGCGTTTAAAGCAAACGGCAACGTCATCGCTACGGCAGGCGAGCTAAAAAACTTCGACGTCAAGGTTGAAGGCTTTGGCGGTAACGTCGATGCGGTGCTAAACGGCGGCAAGCTAATCGCCAAAATCAGCTCGCTAAAGCTTGACGAACTCGTTAAAATCGCCGCCTTCCCGGCATTTGTCGGCGGAACGATCAGCGGCGAAGCAGTGCTAAACGACATACACAACACGCAAAATATCTCTGGCTCGGTTAAACTCGCTACCAAAAACGCGCGCTTAAATCCGGCCGAGCTAAAGCAGGTCGCAAAAGAGATAAATTTGAGCAAACCTCTTGCCTTTGAACTAAACGCAAACGCCGACGTAGCAAGCTCAAAAGCCAAATTTGACGCCTCGCTAAACTCCGAACTTCTAAAACTAAAGAGCCTAAGCGGCGTTTACGGACTGGATGATAAAAACGCAGACGTCAAATTTGACGCGGGTATCGAGGATCTGGGTAAATTTGAAGAGCTAATCGGCAAAAAACTATCGGGCAAAGTGGACGTCAAAGGTGCGGCAAAACTCGCAAAGGGCGCGCTTAGCGAGCTAGATCTAAACGCAAACGCGCTAGGCGGTAAGATAGACGCGAGCCTCAAAAACGAAAAACTCGCGGCAAATTTAAGCGCGCTTTCGCTTAAAGACGCATTTACGCTGGCTGCGCTGCCAAACTACGCCGACGCCGTGATCGACGGAACAGTAAATCTAAGCGGGCTCGATCCGAAAAATCTCAGCGGTACGGCTAAATTTAACGTCAAAAACGGTATAGTAAATAGCGCGGTCGTAGCAAAAGAGCTAGATAAGCGCTTCCCAAACGGCACCAAATTTGACGCGAACGCGAACGTCGTTATAAACGGCGGCAAGGCTAAATTTGACGCGGTAGCAAACCTCGTCTCAAACGCAAACAAAAACCTAATCGCGCTAAAAAATCTAAAAGGCGACTACGAGCTTGAAAGCGGCTCGGCGAAGGCGGACTTTGAGCTTGGCATAAGAGAGCTAAAAGAGATCGAGTTTTTGGTCGGACGACCGCTTTACGGGCCTTTGCTGATTATCGGCGACGCGACGAAAACTGGCGAAAAACTAAGCGCAAACGTAAATTCGCGACTCTTTAACGGCGATCTTAAGGCGGTCTTAAAAGACGACATCCTAAACGCAAATTTAAAAAGCTTCACCGCCAAAGGCCTCACCGACTTTTTGGGCCTCTCGCACGTCTATGACGGCACTGGCGATATGACGATGGACTACAACCTCGTCTCGCAAAAAGGTAAATTTGACGTCACCGTAAATGACGGCAAGCTAGCAAAGACCGATTTTACCGAGCAGGTAAGAACCTTCACGGGACGCGACATCACGAGCGAAATCTATAAAAACAGCAAAATAAAAGGCACGATAAATAAAAATCTCATCGACTTTAATGCCGATATGAACGCGACTAGAAGCCGAGTCTGGGTAACTAGCGGCAAATACGACATGGCAACCAAGGCCGTAAACGTGCCGATAAAGATGAACTACGAAAAAACCGACATCGACATCACGGTCACTGGCACTAGCGACAACCCGAAATACACGATCGGCTCGGACTACCTAAAGGGCAAGGCGGTTAAGGAGCTGGATAGATTTTTGGATAAGAAATTCGGCAAAGACGACGAAAACGGCACCACGGGCGATGCAAAAAAAGACGCTAAAAAAGATGCGATAAAAGGGCTTCTTAAGGGGCTGTTTTAGGTAAATTTGAGCTGAGCGCCACGGTAAATTTGACGCCGATTTTGAGCAAAATAAGTTCGGCAAATTTGAGTCAAAGCTCGCTTACTAGGTGCGTCAAATTTGGGCTACTGGGCCAAATTTGACCGCTTGGCTAGGCGGTTAAATTTACGATTTGCTGGGCGGCAAATTTGGAAGCGGCCTTGCGGTCGCCAAATTTGGACTTTGTTGCTTAAATTTGCGGCTTGGACTTAGAGGTTGCAAATTTAGCTTAACGTCAAATTTGACACGCTATTTTGCCGTTAAATTTAAACTTCAGAGAGTTAAACCAGATCAAATTTGATTTTACCGAGCGAGACGACAAATTTAATTCAGACATTATTCAAACGAATTTTGTGGCGACAGGTACGCGGTATGCTTTAAAAGACACCCTAGCAAAGCCAAAATAGTAAATTTTAAATGATAGAAGTTTTAGAAGCTGGCGCTACGCAAAGCCGAAAGCCAAATCAAGCTCGTCCATAACGGCGAGTGAGCTCTGCTCGCCGCATTTACGCCACGCCAGACAATCAAAATCTAGCGAGGCGCAGATTTTATTTTGTTTTTTTAACGAGCTCTCTAAATTTAACGCAGCCTTCCGTATATCCGTAATCGCAAGAGGTCCCGTAAATATCCATCGCTTTTTTCATATCCTGTTCGCTCTTTTCGTATCCTTGCGCGAGCATATAGCAGCCTTGCGAGTCTTTGTGGTCGCAGGCTAGCGAGTAGTATTTGCGGACTTTTTGCGGGTCTTTAGTGCCGCCGTATTCGCCGCTGTGATGAGCAGCCGCCCTATAGCACGCCTCGCCGACTCCGCCCTCGCAGGCTTTTTCATAAAGCGCCACCGCCTTTTCGTAGTCTACCTGAGAGATTTGCCACAGTATGGTGCCCTCGTACACCGCGGCTACGGCCGTGCAGCCGTCCATGTCGCCCATATCGCAGGCCTTTTTATATAGCGCAAAGGTCTTTTCGCCGCCGTCATCGTCGTTGTATGAGAGCCCCTGCTCGCCCAAAAATGCCGCCATATAGCAGCCGGCGGCATTTTTATCGTCGTTGCAAGATTTTTCAAACAGTCGCGCGCCGTTTTCGAAGTCCGATTTTTTTAGATAAATTTTCGTAGCTTGTTCAAAGTTCCCGCCAAAAGCCGCCGCCGCTAAGATCGCAGCTAAAATAATCTTTCTCAACGCATCCTCCTATTTGCTAAATTTTTTAGATTTGGCGCAGCCGCGACCAAGACCGTTTTCGCAAGCAAGGCCGTAATATTTAGCCGCTTCGGCGCTATTTTTAGGCGTTCCGTCGCCTGACTCGTAGATATCGGCCGCGTTGTAGCAGCCCTCGGCCTCTCTCGCCTCGCAGGCTAGTTTATAGTATTTTAGCGCATCGGCGAATTTTGAGGCGCTATCGTGCTTCTTAGCTATCATTAGGCAAGCCTCCCCGTCTTTGCTCTCGCATGCTTTTTCATAAAATTCGGCCGACTTTTCCGTGTCGTCTGGCTCTACGACGAAATTGTCATTTGACGGCGTAGAGTCGTAAAAATCGCCCGCCGCCGAGCAAGCTTTATCGTAGCCAAGATCGCAAGCGCTTTTATAAAGCTCAAAAACTTCGCCGTTTATTCGCGCATACTCGTCATCGTCTTTTAGGTCGTATGTTTGATAGGCTTTTAGCTGCGCGGCTATGTAGCAACCTACGGCATTTTTATCCTCGTGGCACGATTTTTCGTAGAGTTTGGGCACGTTTTTATCGCCCATATCTTGTAGGTATTTTTTAGTAGCGATTTCAAAATTCGTCTGTGCGGCCGCCAATCCGGCTAAAATCAAAACAAGATAAATTTTCCTAAACATAGCGGCTCCTTATTTTTTGTTTTTATAAAGTTTTCTAAAATCGGCGCAAGCTCCCCTAGAGCCGTAGTCGCAAGCCAGCCCGTAAAAATCCATCGCCTTTGTCGCGTCTTTTTTTACGCCCTCGCCCCTTTCGTACATATCAGCTATCGCGTGGCAGCCGCTCGCGTCCTCGTACGTGCATGCGGTTTCGTAAAATTTAGACGCTTTGGCTAAATTTTGCTCGGTGCCCCTGCCCTCGTCGTAGTATCCGGCCACTCTCGCGCACGCGGCGCCCACTTTGCCCTCGCAAGCTTTTTCGTGAAATTTCATCGCCTTTTTATAGTCGGTTTCCTGTCCGGCCTGTCCATTTTCGTAGATATCGCCAAGAGATTTGCATCCGTCCATATCGCCCGCATCGCAAGCTTTTGAAAACTGCTCGAAGCTTTTTGCCTCGCTAGAGTTTTGCGAATAGGCGTTAATGTTTATAAAGCCCGCAGCATAGCAGCCTACGATATTTTTCTCCTCGTAGCAAGACTTCTCAAAGAGCTTTAAGGCGTTGTCGTAGTTGTTTTGAGCTAACTCCGCGCTCGCCTCCTCGAAAGCAGGCACGGCGGCAAAGGCCGCGGACGCCAAAAAAGCGGCGCAAACGATTTTCTTTAGCATTTGTTTTCCTTAAATTTGATTATTTTTTGCGAAATCTAAAATTTGACGCAAACTATCTGCCCATTCTATCGAAAAACCACATAAAAGCAAACATCAGCCCCGTGGCCTTGGTTTTGCTTTCGTCAAACATAAACTCGCGCGCCCGCTCAAGCAGCACGTAAACAGGCTCGATATTTTCGCCGTCTATGCCGCCGCCTTCGCCGATCTTCATCGCGTCGTTTATCACGGCAAAAAACATCGTCTGCTTCGCTCCGCCAAACCCCAGCGCGCCACGGGTGGATGTTATGCGCTCGACCTTGCTCACGGCAAAACCCGTCTCCTCGGCGATCTCCTCGATGACGGTCTGCTCCTCGCTCTTGCCTTTATCCATCAGGCCAGCGCAAAGCTCGTATGTATAGCCCTCGTCGCCCTTTTGCATCAAATTTAGCTCGCGTCCTTCTTGCAGGTTAAACCAAACGGCGGGGCGAAACTGCTTAACCAGCAAAAACGCGTCCTTATCCTCGTGATAAAGCAGTACCGAGACGCTATCGTGAGCCTTGATACACTCCCATCTGACGGACTTTTCGCACAGATCAAAGGAAATTTGATACGGCTTTACGTAGCGCGGGGCGGTTAAATTTTCTATCTTGATATTTTTTACAGAAGTATCCATTTTGCCAGTCCTAAAAAGCTAAAAAAGCCGACCGTGTCAGTAACGGTGGTAAGCAGC
>CALIWP010000344.1 GCA_938046705.1 uncultured Campylobacter sp.
GGCAAAAAAAGAGTGCTAGAGGTAGCTTTAGCGATCTTGCTCGCTTTGATTTTCGGGGCGGCGATAGGATGAGCCCTCTCTGTAAAGAATACCTATATCTGCTCTGGGTATTGCTAGTCGGCGCGATCGGCGGCATTTTAGGACTACTCAATGAAGACGGAGAACCTAGAAAACATCGCACCAAGTGGGCTTTTACCGCCGCTACTTTTACGGCTATGTTTCTTTGCTGGGCTACATTTGCGATCGTGAAATTTTTTATACACGACGTTGAGTTTGCGCTAGCTATCGGCGGGATTATCGCCTTTATGGGTGCAGAATGGGTCAGACGAAAAATCAACAAAGCCGCAGATAAAAAGATAGACGCAATCGCCTCAAAAGACTACGGCGATGAAATGAGCGACTATGAAAGGAATTTAAAATGAAGCTAAAAATCACGAGGTTTAAAAATATCAAAGACGGCACGCTCGGCGAATTCGAGCTACTTTTTAATGATAAAGTCTTTTTAAATGGTTACACGCTAGAGCCTGCAGGACCAGATACTACCGCGCGCGGCAAAGATAGACGCATACCTGAGGGCATTTATGACGTGTTTTGGCATCATTCGGCCAGATTTAACCGTGTTTTGCCGGTGCTTTACAACGAAAAAGTGCCTAAAGACCGTTATATAGAGATCCATTCGGGCAACTACCCCAAACACACCGAGGGCTGCATACTTTTGGGCTCTACGTTTAGCGACGAGGGCGTTTTAAACAGTCTCAGCACGCTAAAAAGCTTTTTGGCTCTAACGTTAAACAAAGAGCTCCAAGTGGAAATAATCAATAAATTTTAGAAAGTGAGGTAAAAAATGCCAAGTAAATACGGCGTCAATGTCGAGCTTTATAACGGCTCGCTAAACCCATACGAGATCAACAATCGCCGCCCGATCGCAATAGTCGGCGACGACAGCAAACTAACCGCTGGGCTTTACGTTTATAGCACCGTCGAGGATGCGCTTAAAGCAGTGGAGGGCGGCACGATTAAAAACGCGCTTGAAGACTTAAAGGCATGCGGAATTCATACGCAAGTAGTGTTAAGCTCGTTTAAGCAAAGCACAAATAGCGACGCGAGCGCAAAAAAGCAGGAGAATTTAACATCTTGCTTAAACGCTATTGACGCGCTAAAAAAAGCCGAAAACGTGGTAATGGCAAAGCCTAAATTTATCGCCGCGCCGGAATACAACGACGCAGGCGTTTATGAAAAGCTTAAGCAGCTGGGCGAGTATCTAAGAGCCGTTTATGCTATCGAAGTCGATGCGACAAACGAGCAAACCGCAAAGGCCGCAGTCCAAACGTTAGCCACGAAAACGGCGATCATAACGTTTCAAAAAGTTAAAAGAGTAGATAAGGTCATTCGCCCGCTTAGCATGTTTTTGATTGCTCTTTACGCCAAAGTTATGAGCGAGACGGAATACGGCTTCTCGCAAACGTATTCAAATAGGGTAATTCCGGGTATTACCGCGATCGTGGATAATGTGGAGTTTATCCAGGGCGTGGATTGCGAAGCCGATAGGCTAAGAAGCGACGGCATCACGATAGCTTACGTGGATGACGGTATCAGGGCGTGGGGCGGCGAAACGCGCGATGAGGATTTTACTAGCATGCACACCTACGTTATATTTTACACGGCGATCGAGACGATATTTGAAGCGCAAAAGCGCGCGATCGATAAGAGGATGCGCGACGTGCTTAAAAACGTAGTCGATAGCCTTGAGGCGTTTTATCGCCGTTTGGTGGCAAACAACGTCGCCGTAGGTTTTGAAGTGACCGTGCCGCTTGATTTAAACACGAACGAGACGATCAGCGAGGGTAAAATTTACATCAAACACAGAGTGCAGGAGATGCCGCTAATCAAAAATATTACGAATAGAATTTACCGGGTTACGGACTATTCGCAAGTTTTAATCGAGGAGTTATAAAATGAAAGCACAAGCAATTACGGGCGGGAATTTCTTTATTGACGGGATCGGACTTTTTGGCGAGCTTGTAGATTTTGAGCCGCCTAAATTTGAACACGAGACGATAGAGGCAGCGTCGGAGATCGGAAAATACGAGCTAGTTTTGCCGACTCTCAAACCACTATCGGCAAAATTTACGGTTAATAACGTCAGCGAGACTTATTTTGGGCTTTTAAACACAAAGACCAAGCAAAAAGTCTATATCAAAGCCAATCACAGCGGAAGCGAGGGCAAACACGTGGCTATCGTGGCGACGTTTGAGGGCAACGTCAAAGTGCTGGAAGCGCCTAAATTTGAGATGAACAAAGAGGCTAATATGAGCATTGAGATGAGTTGCTTAGTCGTTAAATACGAAGTCGAAAAAAAGACCACGCTATCATACGACGTAGAAAACAAAATTTATGCCGTAAACGGCGAGGATCTTTATGAAACGATCAGAAAAAATATATCTTAAGGAGAAAAAATGGCACTTAAAAAAATAGAAATACCAAGAACTGAATTTGTCTTTGGCGACGGTCAAACGGTGGAGCTCAAAGCTCCGACGCTAGCGCTCATCCAAAGCGTCCAAAATAAGACAAAAGACGAGATCGAGCAGGCTAAATTGATGCTAATCGAAATGAGCGACGGCGAGATGGATAAAGAGTTTTTAAACTCCCTGCCGATGAACGAATGGAGCGTGCTATCAAAAAGAGTTAGCTCGTTTATGGGTATCGACGTAAAAAACTAACC
>CALIWP010000345.1 GCA_938046705.1 uncultured Campylobacter sp.
AGCGGAAAGCCGATATTTGCGGCTGCGGCTAGCGCCTCATCCATGTCGTAGGCGTACTGGCTTTGCGGCAAGTCCATGCCGATCTTTTGCATCGCCTTTTTAAACTCCTGCCTATCCTCGCCCTTTTTGATCGCTTGCGGGTTCGCGCCTAGAAATTTGACGCCGTCCAGCATACCCGCCTCATATAGCTGCATCGCGACGTTTAGCGCGACCTGGCCGCCCATCGTAGGCAGTATGGCGTCGACTTTTTCTTTATCTATGATGCGCTTGATGCTCTCTTTGGTTATCGGCTCGACGTAGGTCGCGTCAGCGAAATCAGGATCGGTCATAATGGTAGCCGGGTTTGAGTTTATGAGTACGACGCGGTAGCCCAGCTGCTTTAGCGTTTTTGCAGCTTGCGTGCCGCTGTAGTCGAATTCGCACGCTTGCCCGATGACGATAGGGCCGCTGCCGATGAGTAAAATAGTATTGATGTCGGTTCTTTTTGGCATTATTTTTCCTTTGTTACGACGTATAGATACGAGGGTATTGTTATGTTTACGTAGGGCTTTACGGCCGCGCTTTTATATAGGCTCTCTTGGATCACGCCCGTGACCTTGCCCACTGAAATCCCGCTGAAAAATATCCCGTCAAGCCCGCTCGTGACGACCTCGTCGCCCTCCTTTGGGCTGAGCCACTGGGGGATAAATTTCACCGTTATTCCGTCTTTGCTCCCGTGCGCTATGCCCGGGATTTTTTCCTCGCCGATCGATACGGCGAATATACTTTTTGGATCGTTTTGCAGCAAGGCCATAGGGTTGCCGTCCTTGCTCACGACGATACCCGCGCTCTTACCTTGGTAAATCAGCCCGTAAATTTTAGACTCGTCGTAGCCGCTAAATTTATCCAGCCAGACCTTGTCGTAGTCACTTATATTTACGTAGCTTAGCGCCCGCACGAGCTGCACTCTAGGCTCGTAGGCGGTCGAGTTTTTATCGACCAAAATTTCGTTTAGCTCCTTTGCGAAGCTTGAGAGCAAAGCCGCCGATTTTTCTAGTTCGGCGTTTTGAGCGCGAAGCTGCTTTATCTCCTCGCGCTGCCTAAAATGCTCATTTACGCCGTCTTTTACAAATTTGACCGCGTCGTCGTAGGCGGCTACTACGCGGTTGTTTAAATTCACTACATAGCCGGAGATCAGCGCGCCTCTATCAAGCGAAAAAAATACCAGCGCGCCGATAAGAGCGACGAATAAAATTTTACTCTTCATTTACGAGTTGTTGTAAAAATTTAATCTCCTCAAGAGCCTTGCCGGTGCCTCTGGCTACGGCTAGCAACGGATCGTCAGCAACGAAAACCGGAAGTTTTACGATATCGCTTAAGTACTTATCAAGTCCGCGGATCAGCGCGCCGCCTCCGGTTAGCACGATACCGTTTTCCACGATATCGCCGGCAAGATCAGGTGGCATCATCTCAAGCACGGTTTTTAGGGCGTCTGCGATCTCTTTTAGCGGTTCGCGCATAGCCTCGCGCACGTCTTCGCTCGTTAGCTCCACGCGGCTTAGCAGACCGCTGATTTGGTCGCGACCTTTTACTACGATGCTAAGCTCCTCGGGAAGCTGAATCGCTGAACCGACGGAGATTTTGATATCCTCGCCCGCTCGCTCGCCGATTAGGAGGTTGTATTTTTCTTTTATGTAGTTTACGATGCTCATGTCTATTTTATCGCCAGCGGTGCGGATAGACTTGCTGATAACTAAACCGCCTAGAGATACTACGCCGATCTCCGTCGTGCCGCCGCCGATATCGACGACTAGATTACCCTGCGGTTCGCGTACTGGCAAATTTGCTCCGATAGCAGCAGCCATAGGCTCCTCTATCAGAAACACCTCTCTAGCTCCCGCGCTTAGCGCGCTCTCGCGCACGGCTTTACGCTCGACTTGAGTTAGACCGTAAGGCACAGAGATGATGATACGAGGGCGTAGGAAGCTTTTTCTGCGGTGAGTCTTTTCGATGAAGTAGCGGATCATCTTTTCCGTCATATCAAAATCCGCGATAACGCCGTCTCTCATCGGACGGATCGCCTCGATATCGCCGGGAGTTTTACCAACCATCTCTTTTGCTTCGTGGCCGACGGCTAATATTTT
>CALIWP010000346.1 GCA_938046705.1 uncultured Campylobacter sp.
ATAGAAAAGTCGTAACCAAGGGCTATTTCAACCCGATCGAATACCACAACCATCCAAAAGATATCTGGTGGGGGCTATTTTACGAGCCTGTGATCGAGTGGAGCAAGAAAATAGCCGACAAAATAGGCATAATGCAAAGCGGCTACACCAACGTTTACGCGCTATATATCCTTGTATATCTTTGCGCGATACTAGCGGTTAGCTACTTTTTGATATAGGGGGCGTGAGATGGAAATTTTACAGACTATACTTTTGATGATATTTCAAGTAGTCGTTATCGTCTTGGTTGCGCCCTTGTTTGACGGTATGGCTAGGAAACTAAGAGCCAAACTGCAATCAAAACAAGGTAGCGATTTCTTCCAGACGTATCGCGATATCATAAAGCTTTTTAGACGCGGTAGAACCGTGCCTGAGTGCTCTCACTGGGTATTTAGATGGGCGCCGTTTTTCCTATTTGCCACTTCGGCAGCGATACTAGCGGCTATTCCTATTACTTATAGCAAGAGCACGATTTTCGGAGCATACTCCGATATTTTCGTGATTCTTTACCTAGGCGCGCTACTTCGCTTTGTTTTCGGCGCTGCGTCTATGGATAGCGGCAACCCGTTTGCGGCTACCGGCGGCGGACGCGAGCAGATGCTAGCCGTCTACGTAGAGCCGGTGATGATAATGTGCCTAATCGTCGTTATGCTTGCAGCCGGAACATCAAATTTAGTAGAAATCCAATCAATGGTAAAAAGCGGACAGATCGGATATCAAATCCCAAGCTTTGCGGTTGCTTCGATCGCGTTTTTGTGGTGCATATACGTTGAAACGGGCAGAAAGCCTTTTGACCTCGCAGAAGCCGAGCAAGAGTTGCAAGAAGGCTTGCTAGGCGAATACGCCGGCTCTGACCTAGGCCTAGTTCAAGCTTCGCTTATCTTAAAACAATTTGCGATGATCGGGCTTTTCCTTTCGATTTTCGAGCCGTGGAATTTTAGCAATCCGTTTTTAGCGGTGATAATTTTCGTCTTAAAAACGGGAGTGTTTTACGTAGCGGCCGTGTTTATAGATAACTTCGGACCTAGATTCCAGATGACTTCGAGCTTACGTAAAAACGCTCTGGCTGCTCTAGCTATATCTTTTGCGGCTTTGACGCTTTACGTCGTGGGGGTGTGAGATGAATATTTTAGATACTTTGGCTATCTGTATGATGGTAACGTCTTTGGCGGTTTTCGGGCTAAGAAGCCTAAAGCTATCCGTCATAGTTTACGGAGTTCAAACGCTACTATTAGTCGGGATATTTTTTACGTTGTCGTCTAAATTTAACGCCGAGCAACTATCCACGTGGGCGGTCGTGGCGTTTTTTACGAAGGTTTTATTCGTGCCTGCGATCTTGCTTTGGCTTATTAAAAATCTTGGCGTCGTGCACGAAGACGAGCCTGTGGGCGGCTTTTTCGTGAGCCCCGTTATAGCGATGGGTTTTAGTTTGGCTTTGGCGATGAGTATTAATCCGATATTTTTGGAGTTTTCGCTTATTAAAGAAAAGATAATGCTACTAGCGGCGGTTTGCGTATTTATGATGGGGGTTTTTGGCTTTATGCTTAGAAACTCGTTTATCAAGCAAATTTTAGCTTATTGCCTTTTTGAAAACGGCATACATCTAAGCCTAGCGCTCATGGCTTACAACTCAAACGAGCTTGTTGAGCTTGGTATCTTAACGGACGCGATTTTCGCCGTTATCATCATGAGCGTTCTAGCTATCAGATTTTATAAAGCATACGGCAGCCTTGACACGTCTAAGGCTACGAATTTAAGGGGATAGAGATGGATAGTTTAACTTTGATATTAATTTTACCGCTTCTTGGAGCGATACTGCTATTTTTCTCTCCGAAAAATTACGCGACTTTGAGTTTGCTTCACGTAGCCGTTAGCGCAGTTACGTCTTTGGCGTTGCTATTTAACGTAAGCAAGGTTTTATCGAGCGGTACTTTTTATGCACACGATAAATTTTTGTTCCTAGATAGCCTTGGCTGCGTGTTTTTGGTGCTTATCGCGGTTACGGGCCTACTAGTAAATTTATACGCGACCCACTATATGAGATGGGAGCTTGAAGAGGGACATATAAATTTAAGCGCGCTTAAGAAATACTATGCGCTTAGCCACGTGTTTATATTTACGATGAGCTTAAGCGTCATCTGTAACAACGTCGCGTTTATGTGGGCTGCGATCGAGGCTACTACGCTTTCATCGGTGTTTCTAGTAGCGATCTTAAAAGATCAAAAATCAACCGAGAGCGGCTATAAATACATAGTCCTTTGCTCTATCGGCCTAGCGTTCGCGCTTTATGCGACCGTACTTCTTTACTCTGCGACTTTTGCGGAGATAAAAGATGGCGAGACTGCGATGCTATGGACCGGCATAATGGCAAACGCTAAAAATTTAAGCCCCGACGTCGCAAAGCTAATCTTTGTCTTTGCGCTTATCGGATTTGGCACCAAAGCCGGCCTTGCTCCTACGCATACCTGGCTTCCAGACGTTCACGCCCAGGGCCCAGCCCCGATTTCGGCTCTGCTTTCAGGCGTTTTGCTAAAGTGCGCGATGCTAGCTTTATTTAGATACTACGCTATCGCGGCTCAAGCTACCGGTATGGAGTTCGTTCAAAGCGTGATGATAGTTTCCGGTCTTATTACGCTATTTGTGGGCGGAATTTTCCTAATCAGGCAACACGACGTAAAAAGGATGTTTGCCTACCACTCTATCGTGCATATGGGCGTTATAGCTTTTGCTTTGGGAGTCGGCGGATTTTTCGGGCTATTTGCGGCTATTTTTCACTGCCTAGCCCACAGCTTTACCAAGGCTCTCGCGTTTTGCTCAACGGGCAATATCGCTAGAATTTACGGACACAAAGATATGAGCAAAATGGGCGGTATGATAAAGATAGCTCCCGTAACTACGATGATGTTTGGCGCAGCGGTTTGCTCGCTGGTAGGCGTGCCCGCGTTTGCGATATTCGTTAGCGAATTTAACGTCTTCGTCGGCGCCGTAAATAGCGGTCAATACTTTAGCGTCGCTTTATTTGCGATTGCTCTTGCCATCATCTTTATCGCGGACTTCTCGCACTTTAACTTAGCAAGCTTCGGCGAACCTAAAGCTGCGGTCGTTCACAATAAAGAGATGAGTATATTAGAAAATTTACCGCTTATCCTGCTTTGCGCTTTGATTATAATCTTTGGCGTTTGGCATGTGGATAACTTTTATACGCTGGTTGAAAACGGCGTTAAGATAATAACTGGAGAACTATTATGAGAGGCGATAAATTCGTTGAAATTTTAAAAACAAAGGTAAAGGTTCTGGAGGTAACCCGCCAAGCCGACGACCAAATCACGGTTTTAGTCGATAGAAACGACCTTCCGCTTGCGGTTAAGACCCTTTACTACGATATCGGCGGTTTCATCTCTACGATGATACCTAGCGACGAGAGGACTATAAACGGCTGTTTTGCGCTTTACTACGCTTTGTCTATGGAGGGCGGCAAGATGACGGAAGAAGACGACTTCGCCGCCGAGGATAAGTGCTTTATCACCGTTAAAACGCTAATTCCGGGCGTCGATCCGACTTTTCCGTCCGTTACGCCGCTAGTGCCTGCTTGCGTTTGGTACGAAAGAGAAGCCTACGATATGTTCGGCCTAGTAGCCGAGGGCTTGCCCGATAAGCGTAGATTGGTGTTAAGCGACGATTGGCCCGACGGCCTTTATCCGCTTAGAAAAGACGCGATGGACTACCGCTACCGCCCCGATCCAGTCGCTCACCAAGATGAGCCCGACACCGAGTTTTTATTTCCAAAAGGCGATAGCGTCATCGACGTGCCGCTTGGGCCTTTACACGTTACATCTGACGAGCCTGGACACTTTAGGTTATTTTGCGACGGCGACGAGATCATAGATGCGGACTACCGCCTCTTTTATCAGCACCGCGGTATGGAAAAGTTAGCCGAAAACAGAATGAACTACGATCAGATGGGCTA
>CALIWP010000347.1 GCA_938046705.1 uncultured Campylobacter sp.
TTGAGTTCAAATTTTATTCGCCGAGACCCGCACCTTGATGCTGCTAAAATTTGACTCATAAATTTGCAGAAATCTCCGCATGTCGCGAATTTTACTTCGCCGAGCTTTTTGTCGCACGCATTTCAGTCAAAATTTAAAAAACAAAATATAAGTGTTAAAATGATTTCTTTCAATGCCTTTTTCTCTGGTTTTTCACTCGGACTCTCGCTGATCCTTGCTATCGGAGCGCAAAATGCCTTCGTGCTAAAACAAGGCATCAAAAAACAGCATATTTTCCTAGTTTGCGCTATCTGCGCGCTTAGCGACGCCGCACTGATTTTTGCGGGCGTGTCGGGGTTTGGCTACGTGGTAGAGCGCTATCCCGTCATCAAAACCGCCGCACTTTGGGGCGGATTTGTATTTTTGAGTATTTACGGGCTGCGTAGCCTTTATAGCGCGTTTAGCGCCTCGCATACGCTTTTAGCGGGCGGCAAGGAGGCGCACGGAGCGGCTAAAATAGCACTTCTCACGCTAGCTTTTACGTGGCTAAATCCGCACGTTTATCTTGACACGGTCGTGCTACTTGGCTCGGTTTCTACGAAATTTGGCGAGAGCACCGGGCTTTTTGGCGCGGGCGCGATGTGCGCGTCGTTTGCGTTTTTCTTTTTGCTCGGCTACGGAGCTAGATTTTTAGTGCCGTTGTTTCAAAAGCCCGCCGCGTGGAAAATTTTGGAGTTTTTCGTCGGCGTTACTATGATAGCGCTTGGCGTGATGCTAGTGATCGGCGAGTGAGGGCGTTTAAATTTGATGACCAAATTTATGTAGTTTTGGTACGCTGTTTTTATGCCCAGTTGGCTAAACTTCGCTAAAATTTAAGTAAATTTACAAGAAAAGAAAAAGATGAACGACCAAATTTATCTTATCGGCGATGTTCACGGCTGTTATAAAACCCTTTGCGCCCTGATAGATCGCTTACCGCGCGGTGCCGATTCTAAAATTTGCTTCGTTGGCGATCTGATAGACCGCGGAAATGGTAGCTTTGAGGTCGTGCAGCTAGCGATGCAGCGAGGCTACGCGGCCGTAATGGGCAATCACGAATACCGCCTTTTGCAACACAAGGACGCATTTTTACGCGGCGAAATGCCTAACGATCCGCGCTGGTTTTTCCTCAACGGCGGCGCGCAGACTTTCGCCTCCTACGCCAAAGCCAGCCGCACGGAAAAGCTCGCGCACATAGAGTTTTTATCAAATTTGCCGCTTTATTTGGAATTTGACGAGTTTAAAAACGCGCAAGGCAGGCGGCTCGTTGTATCACACTCGGCGGTCGGGCGGATGTGGCCGCTACGCAGCTCGGACGGCGATAGTGCGGCGGAGTTTAGGCGCCACGTGCTTTGCGGTAGAGGCGATTTTAGTCAAAACGATGGCGTCTTTAACGTCTACGGCCATACGCCGATCGCCAAGCCCGATGTCACGAATTTTAGTGCAAATGTCGACACAGGATGCGTCTATAAGCATGATTTTGGCCGTCTTTGCGCTCTGGAGTTTCCGAGCATGCGGGTTTTTATGCAGGAAAATATCGAGGACGGCGGGTGATTTTAGTCAAATTTTGAGGCTAAATTTGACTAAAATTTGAAATTTACGCACCGAGACCCGTACCGCGAAAATGCTAAATTTGGGTTGATTAAATTTAGTATTGCAGGTTAGGCTCTTTGAGTAAAAAACAACCGTCTAAGGTTGTTTT
>CALIWP010000348.1 GCA_938046705.1 uncultured Campylobacter sp.
GGCGTGAAGATGAATGACTTCGAGCTGATGGGCTTTCCGTACGCAGTGCTCGTGGGCAAGGCCCTAGCGGAAGGAAGCGTCGAGTTTATCACCCGTACAGACTTAAAACGCGAGAGCGTAAGCGCGGATGAAATTTTAAAACTTATCGAGAAAAAATTAGCCGAGAAAAATTAGTAAGCGTATGGAATTTAGCCCTAAATTTGGGTTAAATTTTGCCGCCATATTTTGAAATTTGCGAGCTGATTTTACGGCTACGGCGGATTTATTTTGCTGGCTCTATCCTGATCTCTGCATCTTTTGCAACCGAGCTCACGTCGCCCTCGATCACGCCCAAGCGTACGATGCCTTCATAGTAGGGCTGATAGCCGTAGTAGATAACGAAGTTATTCCACAGAGCAAAGTATGAGATCTCGCCCTTTTTGCCGTCGCTGCCACTCGGAGCGCCTCTTGTATCAAGCGGTTTTGGCAGCTTAGCGACCTTCTCGCGTCCGCCGTAGTCCTCTAAATTTAGCGTTAGCGGTAGCTGTGCGGCAAAGCTTCTTGCCGCTGCCGTATTATCTAGGATAGCCGTCGCTTCGCCGTTAGAGCCCTTTAGGACTATCTTTAAATTTTGCATTTTCTCTCCTGCTGCTAAATTTAACCCCGCAAAAAGCATAAAGACGGCTAAAATTTTTCTCATTTTTACCTCCCTTATCTCTCGAATTTACCCCCGCAAGGTGCAGGGGCGGCGGTTTATTTCAAATTTGCTTTGAAAAATTCCTCAAATTTATCGTATGGGATCTTGTTGTTTTTATTATCATATAGGTCTGTATGCACGGCGCCCGGGACGATAACTAGCTCTTTATTTTTGTTGCCAAGAGATTTAAAAGCGTCCTCGCTAAAGTATCTTGAGTGTGCTTTCTCGCCGGCTACAATAAGAGTCGGAGTTCTCATCTCGCTTGCGTAGGCAAGGATCGGCATATTTATAAACGAGATAGGATTTGTGACGATCCAGCCGCTCTCTCCGCTGTTTGAGTTTACAGAGCGTTTGTGATAGCCCCGCGGCGTGCGGTAATAGTCCGCATATTCAGCGATAAACTGCGGCGTGCTTGCGTCTATCTTTTTTGGATCAACGTTTATCGCACCAGTAAGTGCCGGTTTGCCATTTTTAGCATCGACCCAGCGTTGCTCGGCTAGCTTCTTTTTAGTTTCATATCTCTCATCGGCGCCCACGCTATCGTTGTAGCCTTTTGCCATCACTCGCGTCATATCATACATCGTGCTGGTTGCAACCGCCTTTATGCGAGGATCGGCAAGAGCTGCGTTTAGAGCAAAACCGTCCCAGCCGCATACGCCTAAAATGCCGATTCTGCCTCGATCTATATTGCTCTGGGTGCCTAGAAAATCCACCGCGGCACTAAAATCGTCAGTGTTTATCTCCGGACTTGCTAAATTTCTTGGCTCGCCGCCGCTCTCTCCGGTGTAGCTCGGATCAAAGGCAAGCGTGATAAAGCCGCGCTCGGCTAAAGTTTGGGCGTAAAGGCCGCTTGATTGCTCTTTAACCGCGCCAAAAGGTCCGCTAACCGCGATCGCAGCAGCTTTGCCATGCAAATTTTTAGGCGTATAAAGATCGCCGACTAGCTCTACGCCGTAGCGATTTTTAAATTTAACTTTCTTGTGATCTACTTTATCGCTTTTGGCGAAAACTTTATCCCACTCGCTTACCATTGATACCGCTTCTAGCGGTGATTTTGCCACGTTCGTACCTGCCATTGCATTACCTCCTAAAATAAAACTTGACGCTACAAGCGTCGCCGCAAATTTCTTAAGATTCATCTCTTCTCCTTTAAATTTTTTGATATTTTGGCGAGCTTTGGATTTTCCTTGTCCCGCATACCGTTTTGTTGTGGCGCATTATATTTGTATGTTAAATTTTACGTTACCTAAATCGGTAAATTTACTTTTGCGACTTATCTACGCAAATAGCTTTGGTAAGCTTCGTAGTTAGCGGCGAGATTACAAGTATGCTAGGATACGCCACAGCGAAAGCTTTTGCGTAACCGGCC
>CALIWP010000349.1 GCA_938046705.1 uncultured Campylobacter sp.
CTCGCATGCCTTGTACGCATATGTCATTGCTCTGTTGTTATCCTCTTGAACAAATTTGATAGCTTCGAGACATCCGTCGCTATATCCGTATTCGCAAGACTTGTCGTAAAAATACAGCATTTTTCCGGATCGTTTTGATAGGAGCCTGCTGCCTGAAAGCAATCATAACCGTTCTTTTTTTCTGTGCAAAAAAATTCTAGCCTCTTGTTCATGCCGCCTATCTTGTCGCACGCTGAGCCTTTTGGATTGTGTTTGCAAGCCATGGTATAAAGCTCTGTGGCTTTTTTATCGTCTTTCATGCCGTATTGATCGCTTTCATAGAGTACAGCTAGGTTGGCGCAGCCTTCTGGATATTTATCGTAGCAAAGTTTTTCTAAAATTTCCTTACCTTTTTTGATGTTTTGTTTCATACCTACGCCGTCCGTATAGAAATGGCTCATAATAGAGCACATATCATATACGTCTCTTTCGCACAATCCTTCATACAGATTAAACGATTTTTTATAATCCTTCTCTACGCCCTGACTGTAATAATACATATAGGCAAGAAGCTTACAAGAAGTATCGTCCTTTCCGGCATCGCAGCCCTTTTTTGCGTAATTAAACGACTTTTCATAGTTTTTTTGTCTGTGTGCGATGGAGGCTAGCGTGCCGCAACTTTTAGCATCTTTTGCTTTGCAAGCCGCATCGCGTTTTTCCTCAAGCTCTTTTGGATAGCCCTTGTCGCAGCATAGCTGGACCTTGTTTTTTTGAATAATCGCAACACTTTTTGTAGTACTCCGTGACCATTTCCGAATCGCAAGGCATGTCTAGGTCCGTATTGTCATAATGCTTCGCGAGTCGTTCGCAAGACAACCAACTTTTCTCTTTCAGGCAACCCTCTTTATTGTAGGCGACGGCCTCTACGGTTTTGCCGGCCGATCTTAGTTGCTCTGCGATTACAGTACTGCTTTCCGCATGAGCGGATATTGCAAGCAATGCAACAAAAAAGATGAAAACTAGTTTCTTCATAGCGATCTACTTGTATAAAATTTATTTATCTATTATTATACTTATCTTATTAACCCATTAAGTATTATAGCCTATTATCTTAATTTTAGCAATATATTTTATTTTTTAAGTATTGTTTTAAATTTGGCATTCAAACCCTATATCTAAAACATTTTGTTGAATTTTTATTATAAAATTGGTAGTGTTTTTATAATAAAAATAACCATGTCGTTTAATAGTATTTGTGCACGGGAGGCTAGGTGGTAAAATTTATTGTATTCGTCGGGCGTGATCCATAGTTTGGCGCTAAAGTTTTTCTTATCGCTTTCTTGATAGCCGCCCGGATAGCTATCCTCATCGCGTAACTTTTTGTAGCCCCAGAGCTGAAGACCTACATACTCGCTAAGAAGCGGAAAGTTAAGATAAAAGTCCGCTTGGCGCTGCGAACCGATGCCGCTATGAGCCTGCGCGATACCGGATATACTCACGGAGCCGCTAAATTTATCGAAATTTTTCTTCGTGATGATATTTATGACCCCGCCTACTGCATCGCTACCGTAAAGCGAGCTCATCGGTCCTCTGATGATCTCGATACGTTCTATCGCCTCAACCGGCGGGATAAAATTTGAGTTCATATCGCCGGCACCGCCTTTTGGATTGGCCGCGCTTGAATTTACTCTCTTGCCGTCTATGAGAACTAATGTTTGCGAACCTTCCATGCCGCGGATCGAGATACCGCTGGCGGGCCCGTCCTCGCCGCCTATAACGCTAACCCCTGGAGCTTTTGAAGCGATAGAGTGAAGCGAGGTGAAGCTATCTTTTGCCAGGTCGTCATTTTTTACGATTGATATGCTGGCGGGTGCGTTTTTAATACTTTGCGAAAAACCGCTAGCAGTGACTACTACCTCTTCTAAATTTATATTATCTACGGCTTGTAAATTTATTGCGCATACTAGAGAAACGATAGGCGCAAAAGCTTTATTCTTTGAAACAATCATATAAAATCCTTTAGAATACTTAAGATTGATTTAAGTTATCAATCTTCCTTTGCGAATAATAACTAATATGGAATAAATTTAATATTAATTATCGTATACAGATAGAATTTGCCGCCAAAGACTAGATGGCCGATTTAATAAGATGGGTTTGAGGCAATTTTTAAAGCTTATAAAGGATGTTAAATTTGAAATTCTATCCATCCTGCAGTCAAAGCCAAGTCGCTAGCACTAAGTTTTTAGCTTTTGATGCGCGATGGATGAAGCGGTTTTATAACCGTAAAAAACGATAGGAGCAACCTGTCGTTTTTTACGTTTTAATTAAAAAT
>CALIWP010000350.1 GCA_938046705.1 uncultured Campylobacter sp.
TAGCTCCATGCCGCCTTGGATATTGTCCGAATGCCCTAAAATCTTATTTTCACTGCGCCGCTCGCAAAAATCATCCGCCATCTGCCAATACGCGTCTATTTCATCATCGCTCATCTCGATATCGCCGACCAAATCGCTCTCCAAATCCGGCAACTCGGTCGTATTTGCAAATTTTAAAGAAGTCGCCGCAAACGCTTCGTTGTTTTCAAACGGCGCGACTTTGCGTTCCAGCTAGCTCGTATCCTCCGCATAAATCACCTTTTTGAAAGCGCCGTCTTTTGGACCCTATCCCCACGGCATCCCGGCGCAATCATAAAATAGATAGAGCATGCCGCGACTCGGCAACTCGCTCTGGGTATCAAACTCTGAAACTTCGCTAAAATTTATCTGCGCTATAAAATGAAGCGGCTCGCCGGTTTGCTCATTTACGGGCCACGGCTCGTTTCGCGGTAAATCTAGTGGTCCCCCAAATTTTGACGCGCCTATCGGTATTTGCTGATCGTCGCTTACTTTTAGCGAAATTTCCACCGCATTTTTAGCATAGCTTTTTATCTCTTCAATTATACGCTCAGATCCGTATTTTTCATATCTTGCGCGTAAATTTTGCAAATTTTCAAATTTAACGCATTGCGGTAAAAAGTTAGATAAATTTCACTTCTGCAAAGTCGGCAGATGCCAGCCGAGATAATACGCCGCAAGCCTAAACACGACGCCAAACGCAAAAAGCCCCATCACCCAAAATACGCTCGTAAATCCCGCATAATCCATCGCGAAATAAATCAGCCCCACGACGATGCTAACCGTCGCGTAAAGCCCGGTTTTTAGGCACCAAGGGATCTCGTTAAAAAGCACATCGCGTATCATGCCGCCGCCCACGCCGTTACAAAGCGCGAGTAGCACGACGCCAAAGACGTTGTAGCCAAACTGCAGCGCCACGATCGCTCCGACGATAGAAAAGCTCACCAGGTCTACGGCGTCGGTGGTGACGAAAAGGAATTTTTTCTCGATGTCGCTTCGCTTGTGCAGGCGCAAAAACGCCGAGAGAAAGAGCATCGCCATCACGATGATGCACGGAGCGTAGTGCGTAAACGAATACGGCGGGCGCGAGACGATAGCGTCGCGCATAAATCCGCCTCCAAGCGCGGTTAGAAGCGCGGCGATAAAGATACCCAGCCAGTCGCAGTCGCGCTTAACCGCGAAGATAAATCCGCTCGTGGCTGCGGAGGCTATGCCGATGTATTCGGCGACGAGGAGCGCAGTCATTTTTAACCTTAAGTTTTTAAACGAGATTTTACATTTTTAAAATAAAAAAGTAGTTGAATTTAAATGAAATTTAGCGCGCAAAAGAGAGGGCAAAATATGCGAAAAAAGAGTAAAATTTAAGTGCATTTTACGAGATAGGCAAGTACGAATTTTACCGCTTTTACCCTGTCTAGAGACTTACGTATTTATTTAGAGTGAAGCAAAATTTGGCCATACAGACGAACTCGGCATGGTCGCCGTGAGTAAAATCATCGCCGCAAAGAGAACTTAGGCGCGTAAACATCAAAATATGACACATCCGCCGCTAAACTATCTATAGCGGCGTATCCGTCCATAAAAAATACGCCGCCGCGCCGAAAAACTAAATTTTAAAATTTTCTATCTCGTTAAAATTTAGATACCGATAAATTTGCGCCTCTTTGCCCGCAAGCTTTTCGGGTACGATACTCATATATTCGCTCACGCTAGGCAGCCTGCCCAGTACGGCGCAAACGGCGGCCAGCTCGGCGCTACCAAGATACACGCGAGCGCCCATACCCATGCGGTTATCAAAGTTTCGCGTCGAGGTCGAAAACACGGTCGCGCCGTCGTTTACGCGGGCTTGGTTACCCATACAAAGCGAGCAGCCAGGCACCTCCGTGCGAGCGCCTACCGCACGGAAGATATCGTAGTAACCCTCCTTTTCGAGCAGGGCCTGATCCATCTTGGTCGGCGGCGCGATCCAAAGCCTGGTCGGCAGCGTCCCAAGCCCCCGCAGAGCCTCGCCGAGTGCTCGGTAGTGGCCGATATTGGTCATACAGCTACCCACAAACACCTCGTCGATTTTATGCGGGCGCGAGCTATCGGCTAGCACTTCGCTCAGAGTCGCAACGTCGTCGGGGTCGTTCGGGCAGGCTAGGATCGGCTCTTTTATCTCGTCCAAATTTATCTCGATTACCTCGGCATAGCGCGCGTTTTTGTCGGCTCGCAGCAGCTCGGGCGCCGCTAGCCACTCGCGCATTTTCGCCGCGCGGCGCTCCAGGCTCGCCCTGCTCTCATACCCGGCCTCTATCATCGCCTCGATGAGAGCGACGTTTGAGCGGACGTATTCAGCGACGCTTTGCTCGCTCAAATTTACCGCGCAGGCCGCCGCAGAGCGCTCCGCCGAGGCGTCGCTTAGCTCAAATGCCTGCTCGACTTTTAGATTTTCCAGCCCCTCGATCTCTAAAATTTTACCCGCAAATACGTTTTTCTTGCCCTTCTTTTCGACCGTGAGCAACCCACGCTTGATCGCGTAGTACGGGATCGCGTTTACCAGATCGCGCAGCGTCACGC
>CALIWP010000351.1 GCA_938046705.1 uncultured Campylobacter sp.
AGCGGCGACTATAAAAGCGGCGGCGGACAGAAAATGCATACACACTATAAACGTAACAGCGTCTCACTCGTAGGCACGATCACGCCTACCGATTCTACCGCCATTCAGCTTAGCACGGACCTGGGCGAGGGCGAAGCGGCGTATGCGGACAGGATGAGAGACGGCGTGCAGTTTGACCGTAAATCTTTCGGGCTCAAATTTGAACAAGACGTCGGCGAGCACAAGATCAGGCTAAGTTCGTACTATCATCAGATCGATCACATAATGGACAACTTCACCATGCGTCCGGTGGTGCCGGGCACGGGGCGCGGCAAGGGATATAGCATCAGCCACCCGATACGCGATATGTACGGCTTTAAGCTAGAAGGCGAGCTAAATTTCGACAATCTAACAAGCTATCTTGGCGCTGGGTACTCTGAGGATGTATTTAAGTGGAGAGGCGCTGGAACGGGCGGAGCCGGCGTATCTAAAGCCGACATGGACGCTGCCCTATCAAAGCCCCACGTAAAACAGCGCAAGGTAACGTATAAAACTATATACACTCAAAACGAATACGTCCTTGAGGGAGATTACGGACTTTTTGGCGGTCTTAGATTAGACGTCGGCGAGAGAAAACAGCTACTAACGCATAAAAGTAGGAGCGAAAATTTATTCTCAGGCTTTTTTAGATACGAAAAATATCTGCAAAATTTAACGCTTTATGCTGGGTTAGGACACGCACAAAGACTGCCCGATCACTGGGAAACGAGTAAAGACGATAACCTCAAGCTAAATAAAGAAAGAAATACTCAGCTGGATTTCGGCGCCGTACTGAAAGATCAAAATTACGAACTAAGCGCAAATTTCTTCGTCTCAAAGATGGATGATTATATCATGCTAAAATATAATCCTATGGGCATGTCCTCAGACGCCTTTAATACCGACGCCCTGCTATACGGCGGCGAGATCGAGGGCACTACGCTGCTAGCCGATATGTTTAGGCTGGGGGCGGGAGTATCCTATGTCTACGGCAAGGTGACTAAAAATGCAGGAGGCCTAAAAGACGGCGACGCGCTGCCTAAGGTTTCGCCTCTAGCGTTTAAACTAAGCGCAGGTTTAGAAAAGCCAGACTGGTTCGTCAAAGCCGACTTCTACACTAACGCGTCGCAAAATCGCGCGCAAAAAGGCTACGGCGACGTAGGCGGCATGGACCTGGGCAAGAGCGATAGCTTTTGGACGCTGGGGCTAAGCGCGGGCTATAAATACAAAAATTATCAATTTTTGCTAGCGGCGGAAAACCTAAACGACGCCAAATATGCCTATCATAACTCAAAAGGCGGCTACGGCGGCGGTATCGCAGGCTACGAGACTATCCC
>CALIWP010000352.1 GCA_938046705.1 uncultured Campylobacter sp.
AACCAGCGAAGTAGGCAAAACAAATACGCCTATTTTAGAGATCCCGCAGACGGTAAACGTCGTGACGCAACAACAGCTAAAAGATAAAAAACCCGAGACTCTAGCCGAGAGCCTTCAAAATGTGAGCGGCGTTAGCTACGGAAACACCACGGGCGGTATCTTTGACTCGATCATAAAAAGAGGATTTGGCGGCGGACGCGACGGCTCGATCATGCGAAACGGGGTGCCTGCTAGCGTCATGCATAGCTTTAATAAAACCGTAGAAAGCGTCGAGGTGCTAAAAGGCCCCGCTAGCCTGCTCTACGGTGCGCAGGAGCCCGGCGGCATCATAAATATGGTCACTAAAAAGCCAAAATACGACTTCTCAAACGAAATTTGGGCGGGTATCGGCAACCGCGACTACTGGAACGCGGGCTTTGATACCACGGGACCGATCGCTGATAGCGGCTTTGCGTATAGATTTATATTTGATATGATGCAAAAAGACTACTGGAGGGAGTTTGGCGAATATAAAAACGTCCTCTTTGCGCCTTCGCTCTCGTATAAAGGCGATGATTACCGCATAAATTTAGCCTATACGCACACGCGCTCGACCGATCCGATCGACCGCGGTATGTATCTCATTCCAAGCACGGGCAAGCTACTGCCGATAGATAAGAAAAGACGCCTTGACGAGCCGTTTAATAAACTAAAAACCAGACTCGACACCGTGGACGTAAATTTTGAAAAAAATATCGGCGAGGACTGGCTACTGCGCGGCGCTTACGCGTATTCGCGCTCCAAGCACGAGTACGGTCACATCAGACTAATGAACGTAAATTTAAACACCGGCGTTGCGGCTAGACGAAACGAGGCGTATGACGGATTTATCCACCGCACGCACGCAGGCTCGCTCACGCTAAACGGTTACGTGCAAACGGGCGAGATAGAGCATAACTTACTCTTTGGTATCGACGCAAAGGAGTACTACCGCTATAGACCCGGCGCGCTAAACAGCTATAGCTCCGGCACGACACACAAAAACTTCCCGATAAATATCTACAGTCCAGTCTACGGCACGGTCCCCTATCCGTCCGACCGAGCCTCCGGTATCCAGTATCAAAAGCTAAGAACGATCGGATTTTATGCGCAAGATAGTATAAATTTGACCGAAAATTTGATCTATTCTTTGGGCGTCAGATACGAATACTACGACCAAGTCGCGCGCGGCACGACTAGCGGACCAAACACCACCGATCAGCAAGACGGCAAATTTACGTGGCAGACGGGGCTTTTATACCTGCTAACGCCAGAGTGGTCGGTTTACGCCAACTACGCGCAAAGCTTTAGCCCGCAAATGGCGATCAGCGGCGACGACATCGGCGACATAAAGCCCGAAGAAGGCAAAAGCATAGAGCTGGGAACTAAATTTCAAAACGATAGCATAACGGCTAGCGCGGCGGTCTTTAATATCGATAAGAAAAACATCATGCGCACCGTAAATAGCGTAAGTACGCCCGTGGGCGAGGCGCGCTCGAGAGGATTTGAGTTTGACTTTAACGGCCGCGTGACGCAAGGACTAAGCGTGGGCGCTAGCTACGCATACACTAAAACCGAGGTGCGCAAGGATAGCGGCGCGTTTGCCGTGCTAGTGGGCAAACCGCTAGAAGCCACGCCTAAGCACCAAGCCAGCCTCTTTGCTAACTACGACTTTAGCCACCTAGGCGCAAAAGGCCTAAGGATCGGCGGCGGAGCGAGGTATTTTGGCTCATGGTACACCTACTACATGAGGACGAATCTACCGGCCGTGCCTGCGGGAATGGGCTTTAAAATGGACGACACGGTCGTTTACGACGCTTTTATCAGCTACGATACCAAGATCGCGGGCTACGAGACGAATTTCTCATTTAACGTCAAAAACCTGACCGACAAGCTCTACTATACGTCCTCGTCGACCGGCACGCAGGCTAATATCATACCGATACAGCCGGGGTATGCGAGGCAGTTTATGCTGACCGCTAGCGTTAAATTTTAAAATTTAGCGGTTCGTCTTTTCTCGCTATGCGGCGTTGAAATTTAAATTTTAAGCTCGGCAGACCATTCGTCTAGCCTACGCTTAAAATTTAAATTCCGCCTTGTCTAGCGAAAAAATACTTCACCTTAGCTTCTTGCACTCAAATTTTGAAGTCAAATTTAATCAAATTTGCAAATTTGACTTCAAATTCGACTCGCCCGGACCCACATTTTAAAAACGTCAAATTTGATTTAAATCAGCGACGTATTATGCTATTTTAGCCAAGCCAAATTCGTATTTGCAACACTCAAATTTTAATCTCAATCTCTTTTTTATCCATTTTTCGCTAAAATCGCTAAATTTTAAAAACGCGCGGCATCCGCAAAAAAGGAAATTTATGCAAAACTCAAAGCAAACCATCACCGAAAAGATTTTCAGCGAGCACGTAGGACGCGAGGTTTTCGCGGGCGAGATCATAGAAAGCGACATCGATATGGTCATCGGCAACGACATCACGACTCCGATTTCTATCAAGCAGTTTGAGCGAAGCGGCGCGACGAAGCTCGCCAACCCGGACGGCTTTAGCGTCGTGATGGACCACTACATCCCCGCCAAAGACATCCTAAGCGCCAACCAAGCCAAAATCAGCCGCGATTTTGCGTATAAACACGATTTAAAAAATTATTTCGATGAAAAAGACATGGGCATCGAGCACGCGCTTTTGCCGGAAAAAGGCCTCGTAGTGCCGGGCGACGTCATCATCGGCGCCGATAGCCACACCTGTACGCACGGCGCGCTGGGAGCCTTTGCAACGGGCATGGGTAGCACCGACCTAGCCTACGCGATGATAACGGGCAAAAACTGGTTCAAAGTACCGCCGACCATCAAAGTGATCTTTCGCGGCAAACTTGACCGCCACGTCTACGGCAAGGACCTCATCCTAGAGATCATCCGCCGCATCGGCGTGGACGGCGCGCTGTATAAGGCGCTGGAGTTTACGGGCGAGACGATAGAGAGCCTCGATATGGACGGGCGTTTTAGTATGTGCAACATGGCGATCGAAGCAGGCGGCAAAAGCGGCATCATCGCGGTCGATGATACCACGAAAGAGTTTTTAAAAGGTAAAAATTTACGCGCCGAGCCGAAGCTGCACTACTCCGACGAGGGCGCAAACTACGAGCAAATTTTAGAGATCGACGTCACTAATCTCGATCCCGTGATCGCCTATCCGTTTTTGCCTAGCAACGGCAAGAGCGTGCGCGAAGCGGTGAAAGACGATATCGCTATCGATCAGGCCTTTATCGGTAGCTGCACGAACGGCAGACTCTCGGATCTGCGCATCGCGGCTGAAATCCTAAAAGGCCGCAAAGTAGCGCGCAAAACCCGCCTCATCATCACGCCTGCAACGCAAAAAATCGCCCTACAAGCGCAAAAAGAGGGGCTGATGGATATTTTCGCGGAAGCGGGGGCGGTCGTAAGTAACCCAACCTGCGGCGCATGCCTGGGCGGATATATGGGGATTTTGGGCGTTGGGGAACGCTGCGTGAGCACGACGAATAGAAACTTCGTCGGCCGCATGGGCGATCGCACGAGCGAGGTGTATCTGGCAAACTCGGCCGTAGCTGCGGCGAGTGCGGTAATGGGCAAGATCGCCGACCCTCGCGATCTTTAAATTTGACAGCTTGTCTCGCGAGCGTCTTTAACGGAGCTAGTAAAAATTTAGCTCGATAGGCTACGTGTCTTATCTTCGCTAAATTTTTACGTCGCAACCCTTAAATCCATCTCGCGATACTTCGCCTTATCATTGTTGCGTTCAAATTTGAAGCTAAATTTACAAATTTCAGCTTCAAATTTTACCCACCGAGACCCGCGCCTTGAAAAATTCAAATTTAAACCTGCGCATAGCGCAGCAACTTATAACGTGCAGTGGGGTTGGAGAGGGCTTGGGAGAGGGTCTGCCTTCGGCAGTTGCGAGTGCGTGGCACGACGCAAAGGAAGGCGACGCCCTACTTCGCTTCGCTCGCAGCTTTTTAAGAAGCAGTTACGAGGCACAGGCGGTCTTGAGCCCCCATAGGAGGGCGACAGTAGCGAACCGCAAGGAATGCTAAGTAAAGCCCCTTCCTCTCCCAAAGAAAAGAAAAAGGGAGCTCTTTTGATTCAGCCAAGCTTCGCAACTGCTAGCAGAGCGTAATTCAACCCCCCCCTAACAAGAAAATCAAGATATTTAAAATACGGCAAAACGGTGCAGAAATTTCGCATCAAATTGAAGTCAAATTTACAAATTTGAGTTACCTAAAAACCGAGCCAGAAACATCAAATTTAACTTCGCCGCATAGGCAAATTTAGTGGTCTTTATCCCCTAAAACGCCGTTATCGTCGCCAAAAGACCAAAGATTATCCCAGGCAAATTCGCAGCCGCTAGCGGATAGTCTTTTTTGGCTTTTAGCAGACCGTAGCTAGTCCAGATCGTGCAGTTTATCGCTGCGGCTAGAGGCTGGATAAAAGGCGTTTTGTTGCCCTCAAGGTTGCCCATTATCTGCGGGATATAGGAAATATACATGATAACCGACAGGCACGTGCCTATCCAGCCTAAAATTTGTAAATTTTTCTCGCTCATTTTTTCTCCTTTGAAATAAAGGCCGCATTATATCCTTTTTAGTTGTGATAATAAAGAGCTAAATTTGTCCGCGGCAAGCGCGTCTTTACACTAAAGCAAAGCTAAATTTAGTAAAATACGCCGATTTTTAAAGAAGAGCAAAATGGCTTACGTAACCTACGACAAGGCAAAATGGCACTGGGGCGCGAAAAATGCGCCGACAGATATCCCGCAGGAAAACG
>CALIWP010000353.1 GCA_938046705.1 uncultured Campylobacter sp.
CCGCGTAGTTTACGACATCTCGAGCAAACCGCCTGCAACGATAGAGTGGGAGTAAAATTTAGGCGTTTTTGCGCCTAAATTTCATTTCAAACCAACTTAAATTTAATAATAAGAGATAATCCTTATCAATAAATCGTCCGAAAATTTTAGCTACAATGACGCGTAAATTTACGAAAGGAAGAAAAATGAGTAAAATTTACAATCTAAACGCCGACACGAAAGTGATCGCAAAAAGCGTCGTTAGCAAGAGGATTTTTGATTGCGAAAACGCTCACGTCGACGTGTTTGCTTTCGATACGGGCGAGGAGCTAGACCACGAGATGCTGTTTTGCGACAGCCTCGCGTGGGTCGTAGAGGGCGGCGCAAGTTTGCACTACGGCGAAAAGCAGATGCGCTTAGGCGGCGAAGAGGCCTGCCTGATAGAGAAAAAAGTGTGGCGAAAACTAGTTTTTAGCGAACCGACGAAATACGTCTCAATCGATTTTAAGGAGGACTTAATGATAGATCATTTACCTAAGGCGGCTATTTTTAGCCTAGTGGATGCGGTCGAATACGAAGAAGGCAAAATCGTGAGCAAAACGCTCGTCAAAAACGAAAGCGGCTCGATGTCGCTACTGTCGTTTTCAAAGGACCAACAGCTCTCCACTCACGCGGCTCCTGGCGACGCTCTTTTGGTCGCGCTTGACGGCGAGATGAAGCTAACCATCGGCGACGAGCATTTTGATATCAAAAAGGGCGATACCATCGTGCTTCCGGGTAAAATCCCGCACGGACTAAAGATCCCGGAAAAATTTAAAATGCTACTCATCGTAACAAAAGATAAGATGTAGAGTTTTGGGGCGATTGCCCCGACTCGTTTAGGAAATATATGGCAAGATTTATAATAGATGATGAAAACATAAGCGTAGATAATCTAGCGACACTAAAGAAACTAGGCGAAAAAGATAAAATTTATATCGTAACAAACAATCGACAAAAGCTAAGCATCTCCGTTTTGGCGTGGTTTCTGGCGCGAAAAATCAAAATAAAAATCATACTTTTAGAAAGCGCTCACAAGGACTATGCCGATAAAATAATTACGTTTCTAATGGGCAAACTCTCGCATAAAAAAGACAAAATTTACATCGTCAGCAACGATAAATTTTACGACGACGTGATAGATTTTTTTAATAAGCAAGATAAAAACGGCGGCAAATTTTATAAACTCAAATTTGACTTTAGTCGCTCGCATACGGCGCAGCTCATCGAAGAAAATCAAGACGAAATCGCGATCTTGATACGGAACTCAGGCAGCCTCAGTGAGCTTCATATGAAATTTATCTCAAAATTCGGCAGCAAAAACGGCGCCGGCGTGTATAACGCGCTAAAAGAGGACGCGAGGAAAATCTACAAAAAACCTCAAATAGAAAGCTCACAAAAAGGCGACGTAAAGCGTATCGCAGCCCCAAATATCGCAAAATCGCAGGCAGTAACGCAAAGCGGCGAGCAAAAATTTGACGAGCGAGAAAAATCGCAAACTGAGTCAAATTTGAGCGGCGAGATTTTGCACGCTCAAAGCACTTCGACAAAAGAGCAAAATTTAGAAAATTGCTCTCAAATAGATCAAAATTTAGAAAATAGCTCGCAAAATGTTCAAAATTTGGAGCCAGAAAAACTGCAATCTTTAGAGAAAAAAAATAGTTCGGCAGCAATTGAGAAAGTTGAAGTAGATGAGTCAAATTTGAGCGATAAGCTCGATCTTGCCGTGCACCCAAAAAACGTAGAGCAAAATTTGAGTATCGAGGCTTCTAGCGAAAATCTAAATGCGGACGAAAAAGGGCAAAATTTATCAAACAAGCGTCCGCCGCAAAAATCAAAGCAAGCTCCCGCACCGCAAAACGAAGCAAAAAATAAAGCCGAAAATGCAGCAAAAGCGCAGCTCGCGCCCAAGATAGACGAGGTTAAAAAGCAAGAGATTAGAAAAATCGCTTTTGAGAGTAAAAATTTGGGCGATTTTCACAATGGGCTCGTGAAAAAATACGGTGCAGAGGACGCCGGCAAGCTGTATAAAGCGCTAAAACAAAAGGCAAAAGAGTACCTAAGCAAGCGCAATGCGGCTAAGTAAAATTTGCGTTTTGGTTGCGGCTTTTAAAATTTGAGGATTTGCGGTAAAATTCGGACGTGAAATCATAAATTTAAGGGCGAAAATGATCTATCTAGTCGGGTCAAATTTGGAATTTGAAGGCGTAAAGACGCTGGTTTTAAACGAGATAAAGTTTAATAAATTTAGCGTAAATTTAGCCGAATTTGATGCTCTGGTTTTGACTTCCAAAAACTCCGTAAACGCGCTAAAATTTAATCAAATTTTGCCTGCTATTTTGCAAATTTACTCCATCGGCGAAGGCACTAGCCGCGCGGCTAGCGAGTTTGGCTTCGCTCAAATTTACACTGCAAAAAACGCTCACGGAAACGACTTTGCCACTGAGATCGCACCGCTTTTAAAGGGCAAAAAAACGCTGTTTTTAAGAGCGCGCGAGACGGCTTCGAGCGTTGGTGAAATTTTACGAGAAAGCGGCGTAAATTTGACGCAAATAATCGCTTACGAAAACGTTTTTAAACCGCTTAGCAAGGAGCAAAAACCGCCAAAAAACTCCGTGATTATTTTTACCGCCCCCTCGGCGGTGCGAAATTTTACTCGAAATTTCGGCTGGGCTAAGAGCTATAAAGCCCTCGCTATCGGGCTTACGACGGCAAAAGAGCTAGAAATTTTTACCTCGCCCGCAGTAAACGCCCAGCAAAATATAAATGCCTGCGTAAGCCTCGCAAAAACGCTACTTTAAGCTAAAATTTTATATAATAACTTTGCCTGAGTGATTTGGCAGCGTATTTTTACAGGGTCCAACACATTAGTATCGGCGAAGATGTGCGGAACTGTGTGACGTGGCTTCGTTTGAGCGTGCGAGCGCGAGAAGTTGCGACCTAAAGGAACCGCCTATTTGCAAGGTTGGCTTTGAATTTTCGGGCCACTTATATGCGCACCGCTCACTTGGGTTTTTTATTTTTGGAGAAATTATGAAAATTTTGATAATCGGAAGCGGCGGGCGCGAATACTCAATAGCTCTAAAACTTCAAGAATCCCGCAAACACGAGCTTCTCTTTGCTCCAGGAAACGGAGCTACCTCAAAGCTCGGCACAAATCTAAACATCAAAGACTATAATCAGCTTGCAGAATTTGCCCAATCAGAGCAAATAGAGCTAACCATCGTCGGCCCCGAGGCTCCGCTAAGTGACGGCGTCGTGGATATCTTTAAGGCGAGAAATTTAAACATTTTCGGACCGAGCAAGGCTGCGGCTAGACTCGAGGGCAGCAAGGCGTTTATGAAGGACTTTTTGGCTCGAAACGCTATCCGCACAGCAGCCTATCTAAATACTGATGATTACGATGCTGCGGTTAAATTTATAGACTCTCTTAGCGCTCCCGTCGTCGTCAAGGCCGACGGACTGTGCGCCGGCAAAGGCGTGATAATCGCGCAAAGCCGCGAGGAAGCCAAAGCCGCGGCTCGTTATATGCTAAGTGGCGAGAGCTTTGGCGAGGCCGGCAAACGCGTGGTCGTGGAGGAGTTTTTAGATGGATTTGAGCTTAGCTTTTTTGCGATTTGCGACGGCGAAAATTTCGTCAGCCTGCCCGTAGCGCAAGATCACAAACGCCTAAAAGATAACGACGAGGGACCAAATACAGGCGGCATGGGTGCGTACGCTCCTAGTCCGCTAGCAAGCCAGGAGCTAATAAAACAGGTCGAAGAAGAGGTTGTAAAACCGACTCTAAAAGGCATGAAAGCCGAGGGAAATCCTTTCTGCGGCGTGCTTTTCGTAGGGCTTATGGTGGTTAAGGGCGTGCCGTACGTACTTGAGTTTAACGTGCGTTTCGGCGATCCTGAGTGTGAAGTGCTAATGCCGCTGATTGATGGCGATCTGGGTGAAATTTTACTAAACGCGGCAAAAGGCGATCTAAAACCGGTAAAACTAAAGGACGAATTTGCTGTCGGAGTCGTGATGGCTAGTAAAAACTATCCTTTTTCAAGCTCGCCTAAGGCTAAAATCAGCGTAAAAAACGTTCCGGAAAATTCGCACATAGCATATGCAGGAGTGAGCGAACAGGGCGGCGAGATCTACGCTGACGGCGGACGAGTGCTCGTGTGCGTGGGGCTTGGCAAAAGCATAAAGCAGGCGCAGCAAAAGGCCTATGAGCTTTGCGAAAACGTAGAATTTGACGGTGTGCAGTACCGAAAAGATATCGCCTGGCAAATGCTAAAAGGACGCGAATGAGCAGGAGCGTCATAGATAAGCTCGAAAATGAAAATATCACGCTCGCTAGCATCGGTAAAAGAGCCGTTGCGTGGGGGATAGATAAATTTCTCATCTCTTTTTTATTTTATGCCGTTTACTACGAAAAATTTGACGGACTAGACTACGAGCAGATCAGTGCGCTAGCTATGGAAATGATACCGCAGATCGTTTTGCTCGAGCTTATTTATCAGACGTTTTTTACGTGGTACTGCGGCGCTAGTATCGGCAAGGTCGCCATGAAGATCGTGTGCGTGGATATCGATCTGCTCGATAAGCCAGGCTTGCTAAATTCTCTCACTCGATCTTTGGTTCGCATCATCGGTGAAAACGCATTTTTCCTAGGTTTTGCATGGGCGTTTTCAAATCCATTATTTCAAACGTGGCAAGACAAGGCCGCGAAAACGGTAGTTATAAATGTTTACTAGAATTTTTTTGTTATTAATGTTTGGGGCTTTTAGTTGCTTTGCGGCTCAAAATTTCGAGCTTTTGGCTGATGACGTAAAACGCGATAAGGGTATAGTTACCGCAGATAAAAACGTGCTTGTGTATTCGCAAGATTATTTGATGAGCGCAGACAGAGCTGTTTACGATCAGCAAAAAGAGATCTTGGAGCTTTTTGGTAACGTAAATTTGATAAGAAACAAGGACGAAATCTCGCGCTGCTCATACGCAAAGATCGACCTAAATAGTAAAGATAGTAACTACGAAACGCTATTTATGATGAACCGCGACATGGAAGTCTGGATGCAAAGCGACGAGAGCAATAGTACGTCTAAATTTTATGAGGTAAATGGCGCGGTCGTATCGAGCTGCAACGTCCAAGACCCAGACTGGAAGATCAAATTTAGCAGCGGCAAGCTAAACCGCGAGAGTAAATTTTTACACCTTTTTAATCCCGTATTTTACGTAGGAAACGTTCCTGTGTTTTATCTGCCGTATTTTGGCTTTTCTACAGACACTCGCAGACGCACAGGCCTTTTACCGCCTGAGTTTGGTTACGGCAAAAACGACGGATTTTACTACAAACAACCGATCTATATCGCCGAATACGACAGCTGGGACTTACAGTTTGATCCGCAAATTCGCACTAGACGCGGTACAGGCATATATGGTACGTTTAGATTTGCCGATTCGCCTTATTCTAAGGGCTCGGTGACGCTCGGCGCATTTAGAGATACCGAGGGCTACCGACAAAGACAGATCGAGAAAAACTCGCTAAGACTCCCGTTAAAAAATAAAACACACAAGGGCGCTGACGTAAAATATGAGCGCGACAGGCTCGTTAAGCACCTGATAAACGAGGATTTGCAAGAGGGCTTGTGGCTCGATGCGACGGCTCTAAACGATATCGACTATATAAATTTGAAAAAACGAG
>CALIWP010000354.1 GCA_938046705.1 uncultured Campylobacter sp.
ACAGTTCGCAAAATTTGCCGCGTTCGTTCATAACGGCGACCTTTGATGAGGTCGAACCGATGTCGATACCGATAAAATGCATACTCTGATCCGTAAAAAATCTTTCCGACACGCGGAACTTCGTCAAATTTAAGCTCTAATTTGTGTAAATTTGCAGAAACTATAAATGAAGATAAATTTATGCAAATGTAAATCGCGACCGCGATCTGCTTTGGTTGAAATTATAGCCAAAATCGGGCGTAAAAAGCGAGGGAAATTTGAAAAAATATTATTTAGCGCATTAAATTTGAGATTTTCTATGCGGGAATGAGGGTAAATTTGACGACGGAATTTTAACGTACGGCGTCAAATTTAGGGTAGGTTTTGAACCGGGCGGCAAGCAAATTTGATCGTCGTGAGAGGGCGAGAGCAGACTATCAAATTTGGTTGGCGCAGCATGTAAGTTTAGCCCGATCAAAAACGGGCTAAAATGCTAAATCCTACTAACCAAAAAGAGCCAGCCTACCGATAAACCTCGCCGTCGATTATCGCCATGGCTTTGTTGTCTTTACTGCGCGGCGGAGTGTAGAAAAAGCTGTGGCGAACGACCGTACCGTCGTCGTATTTTAGCGTTAGCTCGCCTTGATCGAGCGTGTATGAGCCCTCGTCGCTACGTGATTTCGAGCTGCCCCCGTCTATGCTGCCGCCTGGGGTACCCGAGGTTGCCATAGCATACGACGATCCGCCCGAGCTAAAGCGCCCTTTGCCGTCAAAGCAGTAGTATCCGCTCACGCCTACGCTTACGGTATCGCTGCCGCCCGACCAGCCGTACAGGGACGACGAGCTGTCCTTGCGAAACGAGAAGCACTCTTTTGGCATTTGGCTTGGGATTTGTGCCTGAAACATATAGTACCCCGTGCCGATTGAGTTCCACAAAAAGGTGCAGTCGTCGTTCTCGCAGTAGTAGCTCGTATCGTAGCCGTCGTTGCTGGTTATCGTTAGGATGCCATCTTTGACCTTATACGTGCCGTCGATGCGCGTGCGCCAGTCGGGCTTTTCTAGGCGGCTCGCGTAGGTGCCGTCGTCGCGTAGGTAAAAGGAATAATCCTCGCTCGTGTTTAAAAGCATGTTAAATTTCGTACCGCCAAATACTCCCGAGCCTTTTTTGCTCGCCCCGGCGCTACTATGTTTGACGCTAGAGTCCTTTGCGGGTTTTGCGGACTCGGCTGAATTTGAGCTTGATTTGTTTGCTTTTGCCTGCGCGCTAATTGCGCTTTTTTTAAAGATAAACAAGGCCTCTTGCCCGTCTGCGACTTGTTTGTATTCGAGCATGCCGTCTTTTAGCCAAAACTCGCCCAGCCCTTTAGCGCTAAGCGCGTATTTGCCGCCGCCTAGACTTTCGTAGCCGCTTTTACCCGCACTATTGTTGCACGAACCGTCCGGATTTGCGCCCACGATGCCTACCGTCACTTCATCGCCGCCGATCTCAAAAAACGAGTCGCCGAAGCACTTTTGCCCCGCGACTTTAAAGCTCTGCCCCTGCGCCTTTAGCGAGACTAGTTCCCATCTGCCCTCGATCTCGCTTAAGTTTGATTTGCCGAGGCTTGCTTGATTTACGGCGCCGTTTACGATGCCAGCTAAATTTACCTCGTCTTTTTTAAAGGTAAATACGATTTCATTGCCGCCCGTGCCTTGTTTGTATTCGAGCGAGCCGTTATTTAGCCGTAGCTCTGCGCCGCCAAGCGAGTATCTACCACCGCCTAGGTTTTTTAGAGCGAAGTTTTGTTCGGCTTTTTCGCATGAGCTGTCGCCCGCGCTACTTAGGCTTAGGCGCGCGCTATCGCCGCTAGCCTCGATAAAAGAGTCTTCAAGGCACTTTTGTCCGGCCGTTTTAAACGTCTGACCCTGCGCCGTAACCGAAACGATGCTCCATCTGCCCTCTATCTCGCTAGCGCTTAAATTTAATCCGAGGCAAAGCGCTGCGAGGATTGCGAAAAATTTAAATTTAGCCATATTTTTCCTTTCGTAAATTTTTTTAAGCCGTCTGCGGCGGTTTTGCCTTCGGCTTTTTGTTCTCAAATTTACCCCGGTTTTACGCCGATGGGTTGCTATTCGTCCAAAAAATGTATCACGCCGTCGACGACCGCTCCACCTGCCTTGCCTTCGCTAGTAGGCGGGATATAAAAAAAGCTATGACGCTGCGTCCGTCCGTCGTCGTATCTGAGCGTGAGCTCGCCCGCGTCTAGCGTATATGAGCCCGCGCTACTGCTAGATCTTGTTCCGCCGCCGCCCACATTGCTCATGGCAGCGGAGGAGTAGGCCCAACTGCCGTCCTTGAAGCGGCCTTTGCCGTCGAAGTCATAGTACCCGCTCACGCCGCCGCCCACGATATCTGTGCCGCCCGAGGCGTTATAGACGGACATGGAGCCAACGGCGGTGAATGAGTAGCTGCCCTTTGGCACCTCATTTAAGATTTGAGCGTTAAAGAGATGGTATCCGCCGTCGCTCCACAAAAACGTGCAGTCCGCATTCTCGCAGCTATATGTGCTTTGCTCACCGTCGTTGGCGGTTCGTACGATTTTTTTGCCGTCTTTTTTATACGTGCCGTCGATGCGCGTGCGCCAGTCGGGCTTACCAAGGTCGTCGCAATACGTGCCGTCGTCGCGCAGATAAAAGGATATGTCGGTATTGGTGTTTATGAAGAACCACTTGCCTGCAAACACGCCCGTGCCTTTTTTGCTCGCTTTTGCGTCGCTATGCTTGACGCTAGGGTCTTTTTCGGGCTCTAAATTTGAGCTTGATTTGGCTTGCGCCTGATTTGAGCTAGCCTGCGCCGCGCGGCTTTTTTTAAAGGTAAACAAGACGCCGCCCGCGCTTTGTTCGTATTCGAGCGAGCCGTTTTTCAGCCTAAATTCGCCCGCATCGTTATCTAGCGCGTATCTGCCGCTGCCAAGGCTTTTGTAGCCGCTTTCTCCTGCGCCCGTCTTGCACGTGCCGTCCGGATTTGCCGCTACGATACTGACTATGGCTTTGCCGCCTGCTATCTGGAAAAACGAATCCTCAAAGCACTTTTGGCCAGCCGTTTTAAACGTCTGCCCTTGTGCTGCGACCGAGTCGATCTCCCATCTGCCCTCTAGCTCGTCTGTGCTCAAATTTGAGCCGGTTGCCGTTGCCGCGGCTTTGTTTGCGGCCGCGTCTTTTTTGAATGAAAAAACGATAAATTTGCCGCCGTCTAAGGACTGTTTTACCTTTAGCGCGTCTTTTTCTAGCCAAAACTCGCCGATAGGACCCAGCGCGTATTTGCCAGCACCCATGCTTTTAAAGGCGTAGCTTGCCGCGCCGCTTTTGCACGCGCCGTCCTCGCCTACGGAGCTAAGGCCTAGCTTTGCCTCCCGGCCGCTAACCTCGAAAAACGAATCCTCGAAGCACTTCTGCCCCGCCGTTTGCACCTCCTGCCCGTCTATGTTTGCCGAGACGATGCTCCACCTGCCCTCCAGCTCGCTAGCGCTTAAATTTAACCCGAGGCAAAGCACCGCGATGGTCGCAAAAAATTTAAATTTAGCCATATTTTTCCTTTTCGGTAAAATTTATGAAAAAACGGTGGCTGATTTTAGCATCTAAGGATAAATCTACGAGAATTTAAGCAATGAAAAACGAAAGCAAGCTTGGCTTTTTGCGGCGAATTTATCGTTTTGCGCCTATTTTAATCTCGCGGTTGGCGTAAATCGGCGCAAAAGCGTTTTGCAAAGCAGGCGTAGCGTACGAGTTTAATTTATATTTCGCAAAATCTCGGTACCTAGGCTAACTTAAGCCTTTGCATAGCGACTTAAATTTAAGCTAAAACGCACGGCGAGATATCTTTAATCGGCGCTAAAATTGCGCACGTCAGCGGCTAAAGCGTCTTTTTCAAAGTCTAAAAATACGCCTGTAAATCGCGTTGTCGATATCGCCGTCGTTCAAAAACTCCAAATAATCATTTCGCATCTCCTCGCTCATAGCGTAAAAAGGCGAGACGGGCAGCAGGCACTCAAATAGCGACACACCGCCGCAAAACGCGCTGCCGCCATCGCCGCCTTTAAAGTATATCGGCGCGCTTACAAGCTCGACCGGGTAAGGATCAAAGGCAATGAATAGCCCGAATAAATTGGGCTCAAATAGCGAAAATTCCGGATTTTCGGGCTGCTTAACGTGCGGTAACGCTACCTTGTCGGGATCAGGCTCGTCGCCAAAACGCCAAAGCGTGCGCGCCCCGCATCCGGCTAGATATTCCCATTCGTCCTGGCTGGGTAGGCTAAAGCCGTTCCTGCGTAAATTTGCCTCAAGCTCCTCGTGCGTGACGTCGTCAAACAAAAACGCGCGAATTTTACCGCCTTCGCGAACTAACTTTATCGTGCTCCAAACCATCATTTCAGAAACGTCTTTGTCTTTACCGCGCGAAAAATCCTCTATCTCGTTTGCGTAAATTTTAAGCCTTTCGTCGCTTAAATCTACCTCGTACCAGCTAAGTTCGGCGGGTTTTCTTTCGGCTAACATAGCGGGGATTTTGGCGCGGCGAAGCGGCGAGGTTTGCTTGGCTACGAATTCACGCAGGCTTTGATCCTCGGGACAAAAGTCGCATTGTTTTTTAATCTCTTTTGCCGAATTTTCATCTAAAACGGCAAAATCATCCCAGCCAAGTTCGGGCTCGTCCCCCGGGATAAAAACGAACTCGCTCCCCTCAAAATCAAAAATGCCCGTCTCAAAGCTATGCTCGCCGCACGTAAATTTGCTTAAATTTAGAAATTTAAATTGCGGATATGCGGCGGATATTTTTAGCATCGCGTCTTGTTTTTCGTTGGAATTTAGCTTTTGAAATTCTGCTTTGTTCATCTTTTTCCCTTTTAAAATTTAACGCATTGTAGCGGACTAATCTAAAAAACGTTTAAATTTAGGCGAGCGGCGCGGCTAAACTCAGCTTTGAGCTAGACCGTAAGCGATAAAATAGATTCAAGTAAAAACTATTTGCGAGTTAAAAATAGGGCGAATTTAAAAATCAAAAAGAAGGATGCGAAGCGGTAAAATTAAAAAGAGCCCGGAGTCGGGCTCAAATTTTAGTGTAGGTCAGACCAGACTTTGCGTTTCCAAAGCCATCCAAATATACCGAAAATCAAGAAGTAGATCATCGCATTTATGCCTAGGCTTTCGCGCTCGGCTTTTTTAGCGTCGCCCGCTTTTGCCATATAGGCTACGACTTTGTCCTCGCTAGCTTTATTTAGACCTACGCGAGGCATCGAGGTGCCCGGTAGCATTTTTTGCGTGTCGTTTATAAATTTATGCAGATAATCATCGCCTTTTGAGCGGATCATCATCGATAAATCAGGAGGGTTTGAGCCCATGTAGGCAGCCAAATTTACGCGGTTAGTTAGAACGTATTTGTTTTCGTATTTCATATCGTGGCATCTCTGGCACGCGTCGCGAAATACCTTCTCGTCGCTGATCTCTTTAGGCGCGATAGACTTTAGATATGCGACCATATCAGCTATCTCGGCATTTGGATCCTCCCCGCCGGCTCCGAAAAACGGAGGCATCGGATAAGGATGCTCGTCGTTAAATTTATGCGTTAGTTTTAGCGCCTTGGTCGGATCTTTGATAAGGGCTGCCAAGAAATGCTCGTCGTATATCGCTCCCGCGCTGCTAAGATCAGGCGGCACTACGCCGTACGCTTCGCTAAGTTCAGCAGCGCTCATAGCTGTAGGCATACCCGCAGCCTCGACTCCGTGACAGCCGGCGCAGCCAGCATTTGCAAAGGTTTCTGCGCCTTTAGTCGCGTCGCCTTTGGCTAAATTTATAGCCTTTATATCGTTCCAAAACGCAGTGTAGTCTTCGAGAGATTTTTGTGCCTCTTCGAGATCTTTTTGTGCTCCGGCGACTTTTTTCTCGTCATTCAGAGCTTTTGTCGCATCAAGGGCTTTTTGTCTAGCTTCTACTACGGATTTGGCTTGATTTATATCCTCGGTGCCAAAGTCGTAATCGGCCGCGCCGACGTGCGGATGCATGACGTTATGTGCGTAAGGCTCGATACCCCAGTATGTTACGCCGGTTAAAATAACTACGATTATGAAAATTTTTAACTCTCTCATTTTACCGCTCCTTTTTTCTCAAGAGTCGTTATGATAGGTAAAACGACAAAAAGCAGAACGAAAAACGTAATGGTCGAGTAAAATCCTATCCATGAGTTTGAAATACCAAGCGTCACGCCGTCGGCAGGTAGCTTACCGAAGATCGTAAGCACGATCATATCGACCACTAGCAGCCAGAACCATACGAAAAAGCCCTTTCTCTCGTGAGCCGGAGCCACGACGTCGCTTCTATCGTAAAGCGGCATGAAAAATAGAGCTACGCCTGCGATCGCAAACGCGATAAGGCCGATGTTGTAAGCTTTAAAGCCGAAAATATCGAAGAAAAATCCGCGTAAAATCTCGTACTGCCACAAGAAGTACCACTCAGGATAGATGTGCGGAGGCGTTTTTAGCGGGTTGCCCGGCTCGAAATTTATCGGATCCATCGCAAAGTTGAAATGGAAACAGACTAAATAGAAAAAGAAAATCATAAAAAAGCCGATGTACATAAAGTCTTTTGCCAAAAAACCCGGCCAAAAAGGAATAACTTTAGCATTTTTCTTATCGCCGCTTAGGTATTTTTCAGCCTCGATATCAAAGTCTATCTCTTCGCCCGTTTCGTTATTTACGTGCGGGACGCGAAGGGTGTAAAAGTGTATCGCGACGACTGCGATCAGCACGATCGGCAGCAAGCATACGTGAAGCATGAAAAATCTCGTCAAAGTCGGATCGCTAACGGCATAGTCACCTCTGATCCACTCGACTACCGCGTCCCCGATAACCGGGATGCCGCCGAATAAATTCGTGATAACCATCGCCGCCCAGTAGCTCATCTGACCCCACGGAAGCATATATCCGCTAAAAGCCTCGGCTGAAAATAGAATGAAGAGCAACATACCGCTCACCCAAATCATCTCGCGACCTTTTTTATAAGAGCCGTAGTAGATCGCCGTAAAGGTATGTATGTAGATGATTAAAAACACGACCGAAGCCGCAACCGCATGTATGTGACGCCATAGCCAGCCGTACTCGACCTCTTTCATTATAGTCAAATTTACGCTGTCAAAGGCTAAATTTATGTCCGGTTTGTAGTACATAACCAGCATAAATCCGGTAAAAATAAGCAACGCAAAAAGCGTCGTGAGTATAACGCCCATCGCCCAGAGGAAATTTATATTTTTCGGTATCCAGTATTCGCTGACGAGGACTTTCATTAGCTTGTTTAGGGCGATCCTTTGATCCAGCCAGTCTAAAACGCCCGTTGATTTTCTGATGTGCATTTTCCCCTCCTTACGCTTGAGCCGTTAGTTTTTCGTATTCGGGGCTGGTCTCGCCCAAAACGAGTTTCGTACCGTCTATCTTAAACGGCGGTATGTCTAGCGGGCGCGGAGGAGGGCCGAAGGTATTTACGCCGTCTGCGTTAAATTCGCCTCCGTGACAGGCGCAAACGAAAAGTTGCTTGCCCGGTTTCCACTCCGGGATACAGCCAAGATGCGTGCAAAGCCCGATCGCCACCATATATCTAGCACCGTCTACCACGACGTCGCGCTTGTCGTTAGGCGCCATCGAAGCGTCTTTTTTTAGGATAAATATCGGCTTTTTACGCCACTCGATCTGGCGCATCTCGCCTTCTTTCATTGGGCTAAGATCTACAGTCGTAAATCCGGCCGCCTTTACGCTAGGAAGCGGGTCCCAGGTCTTTTTAACGGCTACGAGAGTCGCTGCGCCGCCGACTGCGGCTACCGCGCCAAACGCTAGACCGATAAAATCTCGTCTTTCTTGTTTTACGGACATTACTTTCCTTTCAACGGTTTTTGAAGAATAATCGAGATTATACTCTTATGAAAATTAAACTTTTATTTTTCTAGCAAATAGTTTAAATATTTAAACTATTTTTAAATCATCATTTACTATTTCGTTTTTTAAGGCTTTCGGGAGTAAAATTTGAGTGTAAATTTGGTTTAGTCGGTTAAATTTGACGACCTATAAACAGACGTAAATTTAAATTATATTTTAGTTTGCGCGTTTTACCCGTACCGCAAAATTTGACGCCGAGCGATTTTAAATTTACGCCGTCAAATTTGCTGTTTTTGACGAGCAATGTTTGGTTAAATTTGATTTAAAAGGAGAATTTATGCGTATCGCTTCGATCGATCACATCGTTTTAACGGTGGCAAATTTGCAACGGACGCTTGATTTTTACGTGCGCGTGCTGGGTATGCGCGAAATTGATTTTTCAAACGGACGCAAGGCTCTGGCCTTTGGCTCGCAAAAGATAAATTTGCACGTAAAAGGCGAGGAAATTTTGCCAAACGCGCGAAATGCAAACGTCGGAACGGCAGATATTTGCTTGCTTACGGATACGCCGCTTGAGCTAGTTTTAGAGGAGCTAGAGGTTGCTGGCATCGCCGTAGAGCAAGGTATCGTGCCGCGAACCGGCGCGCTTGGAGCGATAAGTTCAATCTACGTGCGCGACCCGGACGGAAATTTGATAGAGATTAGCAGATACGTTTAAATTTGACGGGTTTGTAAATTTAAAACGACAAAGAGTCGGAGCGCTAAATTTAACCTCAAATTTAACGCCTGCCCTTGCTAAATAGCGTTTTATCGCGACTTACTGCGACTCTCTCGCATTCATCTTTATATAAATATGTAAAATATCTATCGCAGCAGGCGTCACGCCGCTGATCTCGCTAGCCGCAAAGAGCGTCGGCGGGGCAAATCTCTCGAGCTTTTCGACCACTTCGTTGCTAAGCCCGCTGATACCGCGGAAGCTAAAGCCCTCGGGGATTTTCACGCTCATCATATCTTTCATGCGGTCGATCTGCTTTTTTTGCTCGGCGATGTAGTGCTGGTATTTGGCTTCGGTTAAAATTTGCTCCAAGCTAGCTTCGTCGAGCGCCTCAAAAAATGGATCTAGCTTGCGCAACTTTTCGCCCGTGAAGCTTTTTCTGGCGACGATCTTTTGCAGGGTCAAATTTTGGCTGATTATCTCCTCGTCTAGGCTAGCTAAAAGCTCTAAATTTCGCTTCGTCGGCGTGATCTCGGTGCCGTTTAGCAGCTCTAGCCCGCGAGTCAAATTTGACCTTATGGCTTCTATTTTCTCAAACGTCGCTTCGTCTAGCAAGCCAAGCTCGCGGCCGTATCCTCCTAGGCGCAGCACGGCGTTATCCTCGCGCAAAAGCAGCCTGTACTCGGCGCGGGAGGTAAACATGCGGTATGGCTCCTTGGTGCCTTTGGTCACTAGATCGTCGATGAGAACGCCGATGTAGGCCTCGTCGCGGCGCAGGACGAACGGCTCTTTGCCATCAAGCGCAAGCGCTGCGTTTATGCCCGCCATCAGTCCCTGAGCGCCCGCTTCCTCGTAGCCCGTGGTGCCGTTGATCTGGCCTGCGAGATAGAGTCCGCGCGCCTTTTTGGTCTCTAGCGTGTGTTTTAGCTCGGTCGGCTGGACGTAGTCGTACTCGATCGCGTAGCCGTGGCGCACGATACGAGCGTTTTCAAAGCCCTTGACCGAGCGTAGCATCGCGACCTGCACTTCATACGGCAAGCTCGTAGAAAAGCCGTTGATATAGTACTCCGTGGCCTCTAGCGTCTGCGGCTCGACGAAAAGATGATGCCTGTCGCGGTCGCCGAATCTATTTATCTTATCCTCGATACTCGGGCAGTAGCGCGGACCCACGCCCTCTATCTGGCCCGTAAATAGCGGCGCTTTGTCGAAATTTGAGCGGATGATGTCGTGCGTGGTTTCGTTCGTGTAGGCGATGTAGCAGGGCAGCTGCGTAGGCGCGAAGTCCCGCGTGCGGAAGCTAAATGGGCTTGGATCCTCGTCGCCGCCTTGGATCTCAAGCACGCTAAAGTCGATGCTTTTAGCGTCCACGCGCGGGCAGGTGCCGGTCTTTAGCCGGCCGACTTCTAGGCCTAGTTCGCGCAGGCTATCGCTTAGATTTTTAGCGCTTAGCTCGCCCACGCGGCCGGCTTCTAGTTTGTTAAATCCGACGTGGATTAGCCCATTTAAAAACGTGCCCGTCGTGATGATGAGTTTGCTAGTTTTATACTCGTTGCCTAGGTGGGTTTTTACGCCTGTGATCTCGCCGTCCGAGCTTAAAATTTGCGTCGCGATCTCTTGGCTGATTTCAAGATTTGGCGTATTTAGCAGTAAATTTCGCATATAGACGCGGTAGCGGTCCATATCGATCTGAGCGCGGCTACCTCGCACGGCCGGACCCTTGCTCTCGTTTAGCACGCGAAACTGTATGCCTACTGCATCGGTCGTTAGCCCCATCTGTCCGCCTAGAGCGTCGATCTCTTTTACGAGGTGGCCTTTTGCTAGGCCCCCTATTGCGGGGTTGCAGCTGGCGGCGCCGATTTGCTCGGCTAGGATGGTGATTAGCAGCGTTTTTTTGCCCATTCTTGCAGCGGCGAGGCTGGCTTCGATGCCCGCGTGACCGCCTCCGACGACGATAATATCATAGTTCATATTCAAATTTTCCTTGTCCTTAAAATTCGCGATTTTATCAAAAAACAGATAAAATATGCAAAAAATCAAGGAAAGACGGCGAGGGAAATTATCTTAAATTTGACGTTTTTGAGCCGGTGCGCGTAGTTTGGCGATTTGGTTTAAATTTATTTATAGTAATTTTTATAGAGCATTTTTTGAGAGATCGGGCGGAAATTTAACTGCACTCAAATTTCCCTTGCGATCTTGTTCATTTTAGCAAAAATTTCCGCTCGCTCGCCATCTTTTAGATTACCCATCTCTAGCTTCGTCATCATCTGCATAAAATCAAATTTCTTAAACATTTTCGCGGCTTCTTTGGCTTCGCGCTCTAGTTTTGCGTAGATTTGCGCTTCGTTTTCGTCGCGGGCTAAATTTTGTAAAAACGAGCCGGCCTCGTCGCCGTGAAATTTATCCGCGCCGATTTTGTCTGCCGCGTCGCTTAAATTTGTGTTTTCGTTAAATTTATCTAGCATCTGGGCAAAATCCGTCAAATTTGCCGCCGCGAGCGTGGAGCCTGCTAAAAATTTATCGCCTTTTTGACCTTGAGCTACGCGGTTTGCTAGGGTCTTTAAAATCTCGTTTGAAGCGCCGTTTTTGATCTGCATTTTTATCCTTTTTATATTACTAACGGCGAGTTCCAGCAAAAAGTATTCCGTCAAATTTGAAACGATGAGATTAAATTTTGCCTTAAGCTTTCCGAGGCATTATAGGACTAAAACACTCCTTTTAGCGCATTAGATAGTCTATGCGTAATATTTTTATATTCGCATAAGTTTAATAAAGTGCCTATTTTACAGTAAATTTAAAAATAAGCTTAAAGATAAATAATTTATAGAAGTTAATCTAAAAAATACAAAATTCGTCAGCCAAATGACGGAAATAAATTTTTAAAAGTAATACAATTAGCTCAAGATTTAAGAGAAATCAAGAATCGTAAAACAAGTAGAAAGGAGAATTTATGAAACAACATAAATTTGTGATCGCCGATTACAAACGTTGTATCGGTTGCGCTACTTGCATGGCGGCCTGTTTTCGTAGCGCTTATGAGCGCGGTAAGCTTTCAAAAGCTAGGCTAACTGTACTCCGTCAAGCAAAAGGCGTCATGCCGACGCAGTGTCGTCAGTGCGATGACGGTCCTTGCGCGAACGTGTGCCCTACCGGGGCACTAAGGTTTGACGACAACTACATCGAGCTTCACGAAGAGATTTGTATAGGCTGCAAACTCTGCACTATCGCTTGCCCTTACGGCGCGATAAGCTCGAGCGCCGAGCTCATGCCGTCCGTTAACTACGCGGTAGAGCCCAAATACTACCTCGAAATCGAAAGCCAGGCGGGCGCGAAAAACACCGCGATAAAGTGCGATATGTGCTTCGGACGCGAAAACGGCCCTGCGTGCGTCGAGGTTTGTCCGACCAGCGCTATCATCATGGTCGATCCTTTGCACAGCCATCACAAGCTCGGCAACAAGATCGAGCAAGAGGCAGCTCAGGCTTTCGTCGATAAAATTTTACGCGGAAGCGGAAATTTAAAAGAGCCTCACGTTTTAGCCGATATCGGCGCTCAGGACGTGGACGGCGAGGGCGACGTCATCGTCATCAAGGAGCTTGACAAAACTCCTAGCGAGCAAGCAAGAGAGCAAGCGGCGTCAAATTCGCGCGCTATGAAGGACGAAAATAGCGGCGCACAAGGGGGTGCGAGATGGTAGGCGTGTATCTGCTTTTCTTAGTTAGCGCCGCCGTTAGCATCCTGCTCTACGGCGCGCAAAAATCAGCCGTTAAAATCGGCTTTGGATTAAGCGCGATCAGCTGTTTTTACGCGCTTTGCTACTTTGTGGCCAATATGGGCGTTACGCAGGGCTTCGCTCTAGGCGGAGACTTTTTATATGCGCCTAAATTTGAGCTAACTCCGCTTGGAAATTTCTTTAGCTTCGTAGTCGTCTTTATCGGCTTTGCCAGCAGCGTCTACGGTATGAGCTACGCGGAGGAATACATCAAAAAAGCAAGCGTAGGCGTTTTTGCCTGTTTGTTTAACCTTTTCATCCTTTCGATGCTTCTAGTCATCAGCGCAAATAACGTATTTTGCTTCGTCGTTTTGTGGGAGCTTATGACGCTTATTTCGTCTTTCCTCATCCTCGTAAACGACGGCAAAGGCACGCTAAAAGCGGTGATGGTATATCTAGGTATCGCTCAGGTCGGTGCGTTTTGTATCACGTGCGGACTGCTAATAATGGCTCACTATGCCGGTAGCGCCGAGTTTAGTAAATTTGCCCATCTAAATATGCCGACTGCGGCTAGCGTCGTGGTGTTTATACTATTCCTAGTAGGATTTGGTAGTAAAGCGGGTATGTGGCCGTTTCACGTATGGCTACCGATGGCTCACCCGGCCGCTCCTTCAAACGTCTCTGCTCTAATGAGCGGCGTAATGATAAAGGTTGCGTTATTTACTCTAGTTAAATTTACGCTTTTCTTGCCTTTAAGCATTTACTTTGGTTTGACGGTTTTGATTTTGGGTGCCGCTAGTTCGCTTTTTGGCGTTCTTTACGCTCTTTGCCAGCACGACTACAAAGCGCTTCTTGCTTATCACTCAGTTGAAAATATCGGCATCATCTTGCTCGGTCTTGGCACAGGTTTATACGGTCTAGCTGCGGGAAATAACACTCTTGCCGCGATCGGATTTTTAGCGGGATGCTATCACGTGGTTAACCACGCGATATTTAAAGGACTACTATTCCTTTGCGCGGGTTCGGTTTTGCACGCTACGCACACTCGCGATATGGACGTGCTAGGCGGCTTAGCTAAAAAGATGCCTTGGACGTCTGTGGGTATGTTTATCGGTATTATGGGTATCGCAGCGCTTCCTCCGGTTAACG
>CALIWP010000355.1 GCA_938046705.1 uncultured Campylobacter sp.
GCGACGGAAGCGTGTTTGACATAGTTAGCTACGGTTTGACCCTCGGCATTGTTTGGATGATAACGGTCGCCGTGAGCCCTTGGCAAGCGGGGCGAAATTTGATGGCTAAAAACGAGCACGTGATATTTCGCTCAGGCGTGATTTCGGCGCTTTTAACTATATTTTTCCTACTTTTTCTTTATATCATCTCAATCAGCATAATAGAGCTAAATCCAAATATGGCAAAACCGGAGCAAGTCATCATCTGGGCGGCTTACGAGGTCGTGCCGCAGGTGCTTGGAGTGTTTTTGCTAACGGGAATTTTATCGGCGGGCCTTAGCTCGGCGACGACCTTTTTATCGGTCGTTAGCTTTAGCCTCGCAAACGACATCTTCGAGATAAGTTTTAAAAGCGAAAAGCAGCAGGTAAATTTTACCAGGATCGTCGTATTCGTCGTTAGCGTCGCAGCCCTTATAGTGGCGTATTTCGATCTAGCGAGTATCCGCATCATGGCGTGGTTTGCAAGCACGATAATCGCAGCTTCTTGGGGATTTTTAGCTTTTGCTAGCGTTTGGAGCAAATGGCTTACCGAGCGCGGAGCGTTTTTCTCGATGATGGGCGGATTTTTCGGATACCTCGGTAGCAAAGCTTTGGTGGAGCTTGCGGGCGTGCCGCTTAAAAATTTCTTCGATCCGTTTTTTATAGGAGTTTTTATCAGCATCGCTTTGGCGATACTAGGCTCAAAAGGGCAGAAAAGAACCGCCGCGGAGACGGAATTTCATGCAAATTTACATATCCTGCCGCAAAGCGAGCAAAATTTAAAAGATTACAAGATAGATAAAATTTACGCTTATGTTTTGATAGCTTCGGGCGCTATCCTTACGTGGCTGTTGATCACGTATTGGGCAGTGCCTTACAATGAAATAAAGGGAATGTTATGAACGCAAAAAACAAAATAGACGTAGTAGCTAAACTCTCGGCCGAGATGAAAAAGGTCGTAGATGTCCAGCTAGCTAGCGCTCCTGACGAGCCTGCCGAGACAAACGAGCAGATGAGGCAAAACTACGAAATCGAGCGAAAATTTTGGAACGAGGGCGGCCCGGTGATGCATGACAGCAAAGACGTCTGGGTGGAATTTGAAGGAAATCGCGTTAGAGCTAGGATCTATTATCCAAATTCACAGAGCGAGTACAAAACGATATTTTTCATCCACGGCGGCGGCTGGGTCGTAGGCGGCATCGACACGCACGATAGGATGATGAGGATTTTGGCTGATCTTAGCGGATGCGCGGTAATCGGCATAGATTACACCTTAGCGCCGGATAAAAAATATCCGTTTCAGATTCATGAGTGCGACGCGGTGATCGATCACTTTTTGGCAAATTTTAAAGAGTATAAAATTTCGCCCGATTTTATCGCATACGCCGGCGATAGCGCGGGCGCTAATATGTGTATGGGCACCTATCTATATAGACGAGATAGCGGCAAAGATAGTAGCGGCGTAAAGGCTATGGCGCTATTTTACGGGCTTTACGGCTTAAAAGACTCGGCCTCTCGCTCGCTTTACGGCAACGAGATAGATTGGCTAAGACCTGAAGATATGGAATATTATTTTAGAGAGTATCTGCAAAGCAGCGAGGATGAGGAGAAGCCGTACGTAAATATTTTAAACGCCGATCTTACTTGGAGCGTGCCGCCTTGCTTTATAGGCGCTTGCGAATTTGATCCGCTCAAAGACGACAGCGTAGCGTTGTATGAAATTTTAAAGGAACGAAACGATAGCAAATTTAAAGAGTATAAAGGCGTTATGCACGCATTTTTGCACTATAGCAAGATGATGGAAGCGGCAAGCGGCGCCCTAGAAGACGGGGCGGAATTTATCAAAAACAAATTCAAAATCTCATAAGAAGGAGTTCAAATGGCTCAGAAAAAAGTCGGGATAGAACCAAAGGTGTTCTTTCCTTCGTTAATTGCCGTCGGCATTCTTAGCTGGCTAGTCGTAAGAGATCTAGACGCGGCTAATAAAGTTATCGATGCGATGTTTGCTTACGTCACGGGTTCGTGGGGTTGGGCTTTTGAGTGGTATATGGTGATC
>CALIWP010000356.1 GCA_938046705.1 uncultured Campylobacter sp.
ACGGTCAAAACAGCAAATTTTTATTCGCTCAAATTTAACCCAAAAGCATTTCGGCTAAAATGCCGATTTATTCATTCCTAAGCGTCTCAAGTACGTTTATCTGCGCGGCTTTTTTAGCAGGGTAAAACGACGAAAACGCCACTATAACGACCGCTCCGACTAAAATCATAACAAGATCGAGCAAGGATAGCTCCATAGGAAGCTTCGCGCTACCGTAGACGTCGGCGGGCAAATTTACGATATCAAAGCTACCGAGCAGCCACACGCCAAAGAGCCCGAGCGCGAGTCCAAACACTATCCCGCCTCCGCCTATCGTGGCTCCGAGGGCGAAAAAGCTCTTTTTGATCTCGGCCTTGCTAGCGCCCAGCGAGAGCAGTAGTGCGATCTCTTGGCGGCGGTTCATGACGGTCATGAGTAGCGAGCTTACGATATTTAGCGAGGCAACCAGGATGATAAGCATCAAAACTATAAAAAGAGCGCGTTTTTCAAGCGCCAAAGCGGAGAAAAAGTTGCCGTTTTGCTGCCACCAACCGATAGCTTTTTGCCCCAGACGTAGCTCGCGCGAGATCTTTTCGATGTCGGTGAACGGATTGTCTGAAAACACGTGTATACCGTCAAATTTACCCTCATCGTACTCGAGTATCTTACGCAGTGCCTCCACGCTCGTGTAGAGGTAGCTTTTGTCGTAGGCCACTAGCCCCGAGCTAAACGAGCTCACGACATCAAAGCGCTTCATTTTAGGCGTTAGCGCGAAGCCGCTCGGGTCGTTTTTGGTAAAAATAAGCGTGAGTTTGTCGTTTTCGTTTATCATCATCTCGTTTTTGACGCCTTGCCCTACGAGGAGGCCGTATCCGTCTAGCTCGCGGTCCTCAAGGCCTGCCGCTACGACCGAGTTTATCTGCTTTTCGTCGGCTGAATTTACGCCAAAAAGCAGTCCGCCCTCGAAGCTATTTGCCCCCTTTATGATAACCTGACTCATGATGTATGGACTAAATTTGAGATTCGGAAACTTTTGTTTTAATTCGCTAACGTCGCTCTCGTCGATGTTGCCGCGTATGGCGGAGAGGATCGTGATCGGGTAGTTCATAGTAAAAAGTTTGCGTTCAAATTCTTTGTCAAAGCCGTTCATGATCGCCATCGCGACGATGAGCACCATGAGCCCGACGCCCACACCTAGAAACGCCAAAAGCGCCGAAAGCATGATAAACGGCTGGGTTTTGTCAAACCGTAGATATTTAAAAAGTAGATATTTGGTTAGGCTCATTTGATTTTCCGTTGTTTAAATTTGGGCTTTGGTTTGCTCGCTACTTTTGCGTCGCTCCATCTTATTTAAATTTGCGCCGAGGCGAGTTTAAAATTTAAATCGTCCATCCGTGTAAATTTGACGCCAAATTTTTAAACTGCTTGCAAAAGCTAGGCGTTAAATTTACGACTTCGCGCCGCTATAAAAAGGCGGCAAATTTAAATGCTAAATTTAGCAAACCGCCGCCAAAACGCCAAAGCTAAATTTTATCCCAATCCTCCGCAAAAGCTCCTTTTTTAGGGCCGCTCTTGCCGTGGCAGTCTTTGTATTTTTTGCCGCTTCCGCACGGGCATGGGTCGTTTCGCGATACTTTTTTACCAGGCTTTTCTTCACTCTCAGGTGCACCGACGGTCTCGCTATCTTGAGCTTCTTGCGGCGCAGACTCACTAGGCTCGGAGAAGCTTAGGCGCACGGCCGTTAGTATCTTGATACTCTCAAATTTGATGCGACTAACGAGCTCCATAAATAGGTTAAAGCTCTCCTTTTTATATTCGGTGAGCGGGTCTTTTTGATTGTAGCCGCGCAGTCCGATGCCGGTTTTTAGGATGTCCATCTGATATAGATGTTCGCGCCATGCAGTGTCTAGTACTTGCAGGCAAAGCACCTTTTCTAGGTATCTGCGCTGACCCTCGCCTATTACGCCCATTTTTTCTTCGTAGTCTGACTCAAATTTAGCCGTTATCTTCTCGGCAAGCTCTGCGTAGTCGAGATCTTTTAGATCATCTGGCTGCATGAACGCGCCGTTTGAGATTATCACGGAGCTTAGTTTTTCGAGGTTGTATTCGCTCTTTGGCTCGCCTGCGTAAATTTCAGCTTGAGCTAGTAGGTGCTCGACAAACTCAGCGCGATTTTGTTTGATTTTTTCGCCGACTTCAAAATTTGGATCAAGCAACTCGTTTCTAAATTTATACACCGTTTTTCTCTGCTCGTTCGCGACGTCGTCGTACTCGAGGATGTGCTTTCGCGCTTCAAAGTGCAGGCTCTCGACCTTTTTTTGCGCGTTTTCGACAGCTCTTGTGACCATTTTTGAGTCGATGCTTTCGCCTTCTTCGATACCAAGGCGCGTCATTATCGCCTTGATGCGGTCGCTGCCAAATATCCGAAGTAAGTTATCCTCGAGGCTTAGGTAAAAGCGGCTCACTCCAGGATCACCCTGACGTCCCGAGCGGCCTCGCAGCTGGTTGTCGATACGGCGGCTTTCATGTCTTTCGGTACCGATGATGTATAGACCACCTAGGTTTCGCACCTCGTCGTCGATACGGATATCTACGCCGCGTCCGGCCATATTCGTCGCGATAGTAACCGCGCCGCGAGCGCCGGCCTGAGCGATAATTTCGGCCTCTTTTTCGTGGTTTTTAGCGTTTAGTACGGAGTGCGGGATCTTTTCTTTTACGAGTAAGCTATGCAACTTTTCGCTCTTTTCGATCGAGGCGGTACCCACGAGTACGGGCTGACCGCGGTCGTGAGCTTTTTTGATCTCGTCGATCACGGCTTTAAATTTCTCATTTTCCGTTTTATAGATGAGATCGTTGTTGTCTTTTCTGATTACCGGCACGTTTGTCGGGATCGATACGACATCAAGCTTGTAAATTTGCGAAAACTCCGTCGCCTCCGTCTGCGCCGTACCCGTCATGCCCGATAGTTTTTTGTAAAGCCTAAAGTAATTTTGAAATGTAATATCGGCTAGCGTCTGGCTCTCTTCTTGGATTTTTACGCCCTCTTTGGCCTCTAGCGCTTGGTGCAAACCCTCGCTAAATCTTCGCCCTTCGCTTAGTCTGCCCGTAAATTCGTCTACGATGACAACTTGCCCGTCGCGAACGACGTAGTGTACGTCTTTTTCAAAGAGATTGTGCGCTTTTAGAGCTTGGTCTAGGTGGTGACTCAAAATCGCGTTTTCCATGTCGTAGAGATTTGCCACGCCAAAGAGCTTTTCAGCCTTTGAGATGCCTTCTTCGGTGATCGCTATCGTGCGGTTTTTCTCATCAACGACAAAGTCGCCCGTGGCCTTTTCTTGCGGAGTCGCAGGCGGTTCGCCGCGCTTCATCTGGCGCGCAACTTCGTTTGCTTTGATGTAGCCGTCTAGCGTGCGGTTTGCCGGGCCTGAAATGATGAGCGGCGTCCTGGCCTCGTCGATGAGGATACTATCGACCTCGTCCACGATGACGAAGTTATGCTCTCTTTGCACCTTGTCTTTGAAATCCATTTTCATATTATCGCGTAGGTAGTCAAAGCCGAATTCGTTATTCGTGCCGTACGTGATATCGCTGGCGTACGCGGCTTTGCGCGCTTCGTCGTCGTATTCGCCGCCTAGTATCACGCCGACGCTAAGGCCTAGAAATTTATAAATTTCGCCCATTTGCGTCGCGTCGCGTTTGGCGAGGTAGTCGTTTACAGTCACGACGTGCACGCCCTTGCCGCTCATCGCGTTTAGCACGACGGGCAAGCTTGCTACTAGGGTTTTACCTTCGCCCGTTTTCATCTCGGCTATTTTGCCGTCGTTTAGCACCATGCCGCCGATTAGCTGAACGTCGAAATGGCGCATATTTAGCGTTCTTTTGCCGACCTCGCGCACGATGGCAAACACGTCATCTAGCAGTTCGTCCTGGCTCTTTTCGCCGTTTTGCACCTGCGCTTTAAATTCGTTAAATTTAGCCTTCAGCTCATCGTCGCTCATCGCTTGATATTTGCTTTCAAGCGAGTTTATGTAGGCGACTCGTTTGAAATATTTTTTTACTTCCCTGTCGTTTTTCGTACCGAATATCTTTTGCATAAACGCCGTTATCATTTCTAGCCTTTAAATTTTATTAAAGCTTAGATTTTAACATTTTATTATTTAAACTTAGCTAGAATTTCGCCCGATAAAGGAAAATATATGAAAAAAATTTTAGTATTTTTGCTCTTTTGCGCCTCGGCTTTCGGAGTTACGTTAAATTTCGTTACGCTTCAAAGCGACTTCGTGCAAACCATCACGAGCGAGAACGAAACGGTTGATTATTTCGGTAAATTTTACGCAAAAAGTAACAACCGCGCCTACTGGATCTACGAGCGCCCGACGCCTAAAAAAATCTACTTTGATAAAAACCGCGTCGTCGTGATCGAGGATGCGCTCGAGCAAGCGATCATCTCAAAATTTGAAAAGGCGCCCAATCTAATCGACGTCGTTAGAAACGCCGTTAAAATCACCGATACGCTCTACAAGGCCAAATACGACGGCGTGGAGTATCTAATCACAGTCAAAAACTACATCCCGACAAGGATCGACTACGAGGATAAACTCGGCAACAAAATCAAAATCACGCTGAGCAATACCAAGAAGGATTTTAAGATAAGCGATGATTTGCTGACGCCGGTGATACCGTCGTATTATGACGTCATAAACCAATAAATTTGTAGATTTGCAGCTTGTCTTTTTCTTTTATACTTCGTTGGATTTAAATTTTACTAGGTCACTACCGACAAGGTAGCTCCCATCGCAAAATTTAAATCCGCCTCGTCTAAAGAAAAAATACTTCGCCTTATCGCCTTTTGTTCAAATTTGAAGTCAAATTTTGTAAAAATCTGGTTTTAAATTTTACCCACCGAGACCCTCATCTTGAAAATATAATTTTAAACCTGCGATGCTTTGCGTC
>CALIWP010000357.1 GCA_938046705.1 uncultured Campylobacter sp.
AGGGGAGTATCGCACGAAATAAGCGCTCGGCCGTCTTTACCCTATATCCCCCAGGCGCCATCTCTATTTTTTGCGGCCGTCCTAGATAGCGCGACCGCTTGTCAAACGGCAGTTTGCCGCAAAGCTTTGCCACAAAATCGTCAAAATCGCTAGAACGTATACACAAACTGCGCTTGGCGCCTTTACGTCGTCTGCGGTGCGCACGCTTTCTCTACCGACGTAGATTTTATCGGTTCGTTTTTTATTTTCATCGCCTCGGAAAATTTAAATTTGCGTCAAATTTGAGCAGCAAGACTCAAATTTAAAAACCTGCCGGCGCCAAAACCGCGTAAGTATCGCGCCGACCACATTAAATTTGCATAGCTACCAAATCAATAAACCCACTTCACGACGTCGCTTATTTCGCGGCGGTATCTTTTTGGCTGTGGGTTTAAGCGGTAGCCAAATGGCACTACGATAGCCACTCTTTGCTCGCTCTCATCAAGCCCTAAAATTTCATTTAAAGCATGCCTATCAAAGCCTTCGATCGGGCAGCTGTCAATCCCAAGGCTCGCGGCTGCATTCATCATATTTGTCGCAGCTATCATGCACTGCTCGTGCGACCACTGAAATGTTAGCTCATCGTCATTTTTGAAATTTGATAGCAAAAAGTCGTGATAAAATTTCTGCCTTGCAGCGATCATCTCAGGCTCTTTATCTGCGCGTCTAGCGATCATTTTATCAACATAGCTGCTGCCAAATTTTATCTCTTTGACCTTTGCTAAGACGACCACCAAATGCGAGCAAGATGTGATCTGCACTTGGTTCCACGAAACGGCTTTGATTTTTTCTCTAAGCTCCTTGTTTTGCACGACTAAAAAGTCCCACTGCTCAAGGCCAGTCGAGCTTGGGCTTAGTCTGCCAGCCTCTAGGATAAAGTCAAATTCACCCGCACTTATCTTTTTGCTCTCGTCAAAAATTTTGCAAGCGTGACGAAATTTTAAAATTTCAAGATAGTTCATCATATCTCCTTTGTTAAATTTTTTAACATTATAAAGCGGTTAGGTAAATTAAAAGGAATTTAGCAGCCGGCGCAAAGACGCCGACTTGCAGTTAAAATTTATCTATGAGTCATCTCAAATTCGCCCGCTTTACGCGGACGAATTTACGTTGGTTTGGGCTAAATTTACTCACCCAGAGGGTTATTTAGCTCTACTACGTTTACTTTGCCGTCCTTATGCGCTAGAGCGTAGATGCTACCGCCCTTTACCGCTAGTCCGGAGATGTCGCCGATTTGCGGCATCGCATAGGCATCGACTACCTTCGCGTCCGCAAGGTCGATCACGAGTAAGGTGTTGTAGTTTTTGGAGTAGGCCAAAAATTTACCGCCCGCGACGTCGCCAGCCGTGACATAGTAGTCTTTTAGATCGCGTTTATCTTTTAGCGCGAGGGCTGACGTCACGA
>CALIWP010000358.1 GCA_938046705.1 uncultured Campylobacter sp.
ATCCATGAAAACGATGCGATTTGCTACCGAGCGAGCAAAGCCCATCTCGTGAGTAACGATCAGCATCGTCATGCCGTCTTTTGCGAGGTTTATGACGACGTCTAGCACCTCGCGCACGATCTCGGGATCCAGCGAGGCCGTTATCTCGTCAAATAGCATGATCTCGGGCCTCATGCAAAGCGCGCGCACGATAGCGATACGCTGCTTTTGCCCGCCGCTAAGCTCCTTTGGATAGGCGTATTTTTTGTGTTTTAGGCCTACTTTTTCCAGCCACGCCTCGGCCTCTTTTTCGACCTCTTCTCGGCTTCTTTTTTGCGCTTTTACAGGGCCTAGCACGATATTTTCGATGACGTTCATGTGATCAAACAGCTCGTAGTTTTGAAAAACCATACCCACTTTTTGGCGGATTTTTATCCAGTCTTTGTAGTCTTTATCGATCTTTTCGCCGGCTATCTCTATCTGCCCGCCGTCAAAGGGCTCAAGGCCGTTTATGCAGCGCAGAGTCGTGCTTTTGCCGCATCCCGACGGGCCCAGGATCACGACTACTTCGCCGTTTTTGACGCTAAGGTCGATGCCTTTTAGCACCTGCAAGTCGCCGTAAGATTTGCTTAAATTCGAGAGTTTTAAAATTTCGCTCATTTGATTCCTTATGCCCATCTGTTTTCAAGTATCTTGGATAGTTTTGAGATAGGATAGCAGACGAGAAAATATAATAAAAATATAAAGCCGTATATCCAAAACGGCACGGTTGGGTTAGCGGTTAGACTCGCTGCCTCGATCGTTTGCTGGCCGACTTTTAGCAGGTCGGGCACGCCGATGAGAGCGACGATCGGGGTAGTTTTTATGATACGGCTTAGTAAATTTACGCCGGCGGGCACTAGACGGCGGGTGGCTAGCGGGATCACGACGTAAAGGTAAATTTGAGTCTTGCTAAGCGCCAGAGCCGCCGCGCTTTCAAACTGATGCCGCGGTATCGAGACGATCGCGCCGCGCACGATATCCATCATCTCAAACACGCCCCACAAGCTAAATACGATGAGCGAGGCGTTAAATTTGGAAATATCAAGCCCAAAAGCCTTGCTCGCACCGTAGTAAAACAAAAACAGCCAGACGATTTGAGGCATGATGCGAACGATTTCTAGGCAAATTTTTAGCACGAAAAAGATAAATTTGTTTTTCGAGCTCATCAGCACGCCCAAAAACGTGCCTAAAACGAGAGATATGGCGATCGAGATGGCCGAAATCTGCACGCTCATCCACAGCCCCTCGAAAATCAGCCGCTTTAAGACCAGCGGGTCGAATAAAATGCTAACTCCGTCCAACTCTCATCCTTTTTTCTAGCCAAAATAAGACCAAAGATATCGGCAAAATGATAATCAAATAGCTAACGACGAGCATAAAAAGCGCCTCGTCGGTCATGTAGTAAAGCCCGATGATATCCTTCGTCGCATAGACTAGATCGGGCAGGGCGATGATGCTGATGACCGAGGTTTCTTTGATGAGAAAGATGACGTTAGCCGCGATAGAGGGGATCGAAACACTAAAAGCCTGAGGCAAGATAACGTAGCGTAAAATTTGCCCCTGCGTGAGCGCGACGCTAAGCGCGGCCTCGATCTGCGTCTTTTTCACCGCCTCAAAGCCGAGGCGAAAACTCTCAGCCATATAGCTGCCGCCTAGAAACGCAAGCCCCGCGACCGCGCAGGTAAAGGCGCTCAAATTTAACCCGAATTTGCTAAGTCCGTAGTAGAGGAAAAAAAGCTGTATAAGCAGCGGCGTGTTTCTAGAAACCTCGATGTAGCCGTTTACGATAGGCATCAGGATCTTGACCTTGTAAAATTTAACCAGCGTGCAAAATATGCCGATAACAAGCGATAGCAAGATGCCGTAAAGGGAGAGCTTGACGGTGAAAATGCCCGCTTTTACGAACATCGGCGTAAATTCTTTTATAAACTCAAAATCCATAAATTTTTTAGCTTCTTTTTGATAATTTCGCGAGATTGTAGCGAAAGCAAACTAAATTTAAAACTAATTTTGTATGATTTATTTTAAAATTTAAGCTTGCAAAAGGTATCATAACCCCTAAATTTTGATAGAAATTATTTAAATAAAGGACGAATTTGAGAGCGTTTGCAGAGTGGGAAAAACAAGAGCTGATATTTTTATCGTTGCCGCACGAAAACACCGACTGGAGGCCGTATCTGGGCGAAATTTTGGACGCCTACGAGAGTCTAGTGACAGCTATCGCACCGTTTCAAAAGGTCGTTTTGATCTGCCCCGATGAGAGGATTTTTCGGGAGCGATTTGCTAAATTTGATAACGTGGAGTTCGTAAAAATCGACACTGATGATACGTGGATACGCGACTACGGCATGATAGACGTAGAGGACGGCGCTAGGATCGTCAGTTATGATTTTAAATTTAACGCTTGGGGCGGCAAATTTGAAAGCTCGAAGGATAATGCCGTAAATTTGGAGCTTGCCAAGCGTTTTAAAAGCGATTTGCGAAGTATCGATCTCGTGCTTGAGGGCGGTAGTATCGATTTTAACGGCCACGGCACGCTGCTAACAACCGAAAAGTGCCTACTAAACGACAACCGCAACTCTCATCTAAACAAAGAGCAGATCGAGGCGCGGCTTAAGGAGCTTTTCGGCCTTGATCGCGTGATATGGCTTAAAAACGGCTTTATAAAGGGCGACGACACCGACAGCCACGTCGATACTTTGGCGCGTTTCATCACTCCTGATACGATCGCGTACGCCTCTTGCGACGATCCAAATGACGAGCATTTTGAGGAGCTAAATGCGATGAAAAAAGAGCTTGAAAGCACGGGCTTTAAGCTCGTGCCGCTACCGCTTCCGAAGGCTAAATTTTACGGCGGCAAAAGGCTTGGCTGCACGTATGCGAATTTTATCTTTATAAACGGCGCCGTCATCGTTCCGACATACAATGATGACAACGATAAAATCGTGCTTGAGCGACTAGCACGTGAGCTACCTGATCACAAGATAATCGGCGTGGATTCGCTCGTTTTCGTGCGTCAAAACGGCTCGCTACATTGTTCCTCGCAGAATAGATTTGTAGGCGCAAGAAGCGAAAGCGAAATCTAAATGCAATTAAACAATGCCGACATAAAAAGGCAAAATGAAATTTTAGGCCGCAGAGCCGTGATAGTCGCGGGCGCGACGGCGTTTGCACTAGCTGTGGTTAAATTTGCCGCGGGTTTGATCGGCGGTTCGGTGGCGGTGCTTAGCTCGGCGATCGATTCGATGCTTGACCTGCTAGTTTCCGCGCTAAATTTCTTCGCCATCCGTAAATCCCAGGCCGCGCCTAATGCTAAATTTAACTTTGGCTATGCCAAGCTAGAAGCGCTTGCGGCGATGTTTGAGGGCGTTTTGATCGTGGGTGCCGGCGCGTTTATATTTTATGAGAGCGTGCGTAAGCTACAAACGGAGCAAGCGCCCGTAGATACGGCTTTTTCGCTCTATGCGATGGCGCTATCGGTCGCGGTTACGGGGCTGCTGGTCGCCTACCTCTCACGCGTCGCTCGCCGCACGAAAAATTTGATCGTTAGAGCCGACGCGCTACACTATAAAAGTGACCTTTTTAGCAACCTAGCCGTTATCGCCTCGCTTATCTTGGTCGAATTTACTGGATTTGCCGCGATAGACGCCGTTTTTGGTATAGTGATTAGCGGCTACATCGCCGTTAGCGCGATAAATTTGATGAAAGAAAGCGTAGGCGTGCTGCTAGACCGAGCGCTAGATCCCGAGATAACGGCGCAAATCGAAGAGATAATCCGCTCGCGCCCTCAGATAGCAAGCTATCACGGCCTAGCTACCAGAAAGAGCGCAAACATCTGCTACGTCGCGGTTCATCTAGTCTTTAACCGCGAAATTTCGCTTTACGACGCGCACAAAATTTCAGACGAGATAGAAGCCGCTATCAGGGCTAAATACGGCGAGTTTGAATGGCAGATCACGACGCACCTTGATCCGTGCGACGATCAAAACGGCTCGTGCGAATGCTAAATCAAAGGAAAAATATGAAAATTTTATTCGTTTGCCACGGAAATATCTGCCGCTCGACTATGGCGCAGTCGGTTATGCAAAATTTGAGCGAAAAGGTGGGTCTGGCCGGGCGCCTTAGTATCGACTCTCGCGCCACGCATGAGGATGAGATAGGCGAGCCGCCGTACTACGAAACCGTGCGGGTTTTGAAGCAAAACGGCGTGCCCATAGCGCCACATAAAGCAACATTGATAACGCAAAAAGATTTTGATAGCAGCGACCTTATTTTGATAATGGACGATGAAAATTTAAGGACTCTAAAGCGTAAATTCGGCGCCGATGCCAAATTTGACGAAAAAGTAAAATTCCTGCTCGAATTTAGTGACGCGCCAAGCGGCAAGATAATCGCTGATCCATACTACACCCGCGATTTTGAGCGTTGCTACGATGACATTTCGCGCTCTTGCGCGGGCTTGCTTGAGAGGCTGAAGCAAATTTTATAGGCTGCCTGGAGCGCCAAAATTTAGCTTGTCGGCCGGCCGTTCAAGCCCTAATTTATCCCTGCTTTGATATAATTTTGAAAATTTAAATCGTAAGGAAAAATATGAAAGTAGCGCTAATCCAACAAAAATTTCACGGCACCAAAGACGCGACCGTGCAAAGGACGCTCGAGCTCGTGCGCGAAGCTAGCGGCGGCGGAGCGGAGCTTGTCGTACTTCAGGAGCTGCACCAGACGCAGTATTTTTGCCAGAGCGAGGAGACGAGGTTTTTCGATCTTGCCGAGGGTTGGGAAAACGACGTCAAATTTTGGGGCGAGGTAGCGCGACAAAACGGCGTCGTGCTCGTTACTTCGCTCTTTGAAAAGCGCGCGGACGGGCTGTATCACAACACCGCATTCGTCTTTGAAAAAGACGGCAGCGTCGCGGGCAAATACCGCAAAATGCACATCCCCGACGACCCGGGCTTTTACGAGAAATTTTACTTTACTCCGGGCGACATCGGCTTTGAGCCTATCGATACGAGCGTAGGTAGGCTCGGACTTTTGGTGTGCTGGGATCAGTGGTATCCCGAGGCTGCGCGCCTCATGGCTCTGCGCGGCGCGAAGCTACTAATCTATCCGACCGCGATCGGCTGGTTCGAGGGCGACGAGGAGGCCGAGAAATCGCGCCAACTAGAGGCGTGGGTCGCCGTGCAGCGCGGGCATGCGGTCGCAAACGGCCTGCCAGTGATTGCCGTAAACCGCGTGGGCTTTGAAAAGGACGAGAGCGGCGTGATGGACGGGATTAAATTTTGGGGCAATAGCTTTGTTTTCGGCGCGCAGGGCGAGGAGCTTTTCCGAGCCGATAGCCAGAGCGAGCAGTGCCGCATCGTA
>CALIWP010000359.1 GCA_938046705.1 uncultured Campylobacter sp.
CCACATAAACCGCAAAAACAAACCCCATCGCTACCGCCCACGGAGCCGCTGCCGTTATGGCGCTAGGAGAGCTAGCGAGCAAGAAGTTATGCGCTACGGCCGCACCTGCCGCCATACCGATGACAAATATAACCGAGCTTAGATTGCCCGTGCCCATTTGCACGAGATGCTTGCCCGGGCAGCCTTCGCTCAGGCTAAAGCAAAGCCCTGCTAGCGTCATGCTAAGGAAGTTCCAAACCACGTCGTTGTGCGCGATAGGCTGGCCTTCAAAGCCGAATTTATACTGCCCGAGCGCCAAATTTACAATGCTGGCAAAAACGACGATACTGATGATCCCAGTAAACATCGAGAAATCCCCTTTAAAAAGCCTACCAAACGCCCCTACGCTACAAAATTTGCTTTTGTGCATTAGCGCGCCCACGACGATACTAAATCCAAGCGAGATCAGGATCGGAGCGTGCATGGAGCCGGGGCCCTTTGCAGAGCTAAAAAGCGCGCCGTTTTCGCCGAGCTTTAGCCCAAACGCAAGCGCAGCAAGCAGCAAAATACCGATAACCGTCGGCAAAACGCCTATCGCGGCCTGAGTTTTAGTCTCGTGCGTGAGGCCGTAGCCGAGCTTTTTGAAAAATACGCCCGCACACACGCCCGCAAAAATACCGACGACTCCTGCAATCGCCGTCATATCGCCACCGCCAAGACGCAAAAACGCCCTCCACGGGCAGCCCAAAAACACGAGGCAGCCAATCATCGCGAAAAGTCCGAGAAAAAAGCGCACGAAAGGCGACGAACCCGTGGTAGCGCTAAACTCCTTCGTCCAAAGCACGCTAGCTAAAAAGCCGCCCAAAATAAGCCCGATGATCTCCGGGCGCACGTACTGCACGACTCCGGCGCGGTGAAAGCCCAGCGCCCCCGCCGTATCGCGTAAAAAGCAAGCCGCGCAAACGCCCATGTTGCCGGGGTTGCCAAAATACACGAGCAGTGCACCCAGAGCGCCGAGCGCCGCACCTGAAACGATAAACCATTTTGAATTTGAAAAATTCATGAAGTGTCCTTTGAAAAGGTAAAATCGACCCGATTTCTTAGGCTGTATTTTACTGATGTTAAAATAAAAAATTAATAAAATTTGCTTGCGATTTAATCAAATTTGAAAGGGAATATAAAATTTAACTTAAGCAGTTAAATTTACATAAATATTAAACGTGTTTAAAATTTGTAGATGTTAAATTTACAGCCGTGTAGACAGCTCAAAATATGCCAAAAACAACCACAAAAAGCAGCTATTGCTTTGATTGTAAAAAAGGACGGCCAAATTTAGCCGGCTTTACCGCGCTAGCGTGCCGTCCCCTTACACAACTTTAATCAAATTTGAGGCTAGATTTACTTTTTCTTGCCGTCTTTTTGTTCGCTTGTAGCATTAAATTTCTCAGTCTCTTTTGCGCTAAAATTTGACGTGTCTTTAGCTTTTTCGCAACCGTCTAGCAGGGGCGAGGCGATATTTTGTATCCCGCCGTTTAGATCGATGCCGACTTGTTTCATTAGATCGTCGATTATCGGTGCATTTACTTTGTAGTTTAGAGACGCATTTACGATTTGATCGGAGAGAGACGCACCCGCGTTGCTAACGCCGCCGTTAGCATTCAAGCCGGCGCCGCCCTGATTTGCGCCGCCCATGCCCGCCATTTGCACGATTTTGATAGAGTCGATTTTCTCTGCGGGTTTTACGACCTGGGCGATTATTTGCGGCATAAACTCGATCAAGGCGAGCTTAAATCTATTTTCCAAAATCGCCGCCGAGACGATGTTTTCGGCGTTATTTATCTCGGTTTTACCCTTAGCCTCGACCTCGTAGTTTAGCCTGTTGGCTTCAGCCGTTATCTTTATGGCTTCGGCTTCTGCGGTAGCTTTGATCTTTAGCGCTTCACTTGTGCCCATCGCTTTGATTTTAGCGGCTTCGGCTAGGTTTTCCTCGGCCTCTTTTTCAGCCTTTGCGGCGACGGTTTTTTCGATAGATAGCTGCTCGGCGTCTTGCTGTGCTTCGATTAGAGCTAGCTTTTTGATACGTTCGGCTTGTTCTATTTCGGAGGCGGTTTTGATCTTTTCCAGCGACGCGGCTTCTAGCGCCTTTTTCTCGTTGGCTAGGGTTTTAGCCACGGCTTCTTCTTCGACTTTTTTAGCGATTTCGATATTTTTGCTCTGATTTGCCAGCTCAATGACTTTTTCCTTTTCTATCTCGGCTTCTTTGACAACTCTGGCCTTTTGCACCTCCACCGTTTCTATGGTTTTGGCCTTTTCGATTTCAGCCTGTTCGATGGCTTTGTGAGCGGCGATCCTGACCTCTTCAACTTCTTGATTTTTCTTGGCTATCTCGATGTTTTTGTTTTGAGTGGCGATTTCGAGAGCTTTTTCCTTTTCGATCTCGGTTTCTTTGATAGCCTTTGCTTTGTTTATCTGCGCTTCTTCGATAGCTTTGTTCGCGACGATCTTAGCTTCTTCGGCCTCTTTTCGCCTACTTTCGGCCTCTTTTGCCCTTAGCGCTTCTTGTTCTGCTTGAAAATTTGCTATCTTGGTTTGTTGCGTGGCTTCAGCCTCGGCTTGTTTTCTTTGGATTTCAAATTTCTCCGACTGTGTTTCGTAGTTTTTCTGCGCGATTTGCACCTCGGTCGAGCGCTCGATATCGTTTCGTAGCTTTTTGCGCTCCTCGATAGTTTGGGTTAGGCTTGTTAAACCTTCTGCGTCAAAAGCGTTGTTTTCGTTAAAAAACTCTTTTGCCGTTTGATCTAGCGACGTGAGAGAGACGGACTCTAGCTGAAGGCCATTTTTAGATAGATCAGCTTCGATAGCATTTTTGACCTGAGAGCTAAATTCATCTCTTTTCTCGTGCAGTTCCTTCATCTCCATCGAGCTTGCCACCGAGCGGAGCGTAGCGATGAGCTTGCCTTCTATCAGCCCGGTTAGCTCTCTTAGATCGACCGTCTTTTTACCCAGCGTTTGCGCCGCGCGCGAGATAGACTCTCTATCCTCGCCCACTCTGATATAAAAATCAGCCGTGATATCCACGCGCATCCTATCTTTGGTTATGAAGCTATCACTTTTAGAGCGAGCTACGGTAACTTTCATCGACTGCATATTTATATCGATATAATCATGCAGTATAGGCAGTATCAGTGCGCCGCCGTCTACGACGACCTTTTCGCCACCAAATCCCGTTCGCACGAACGTAAGCTCCTTTGTCGTTTTTCGGTAAAGCCTCGAAAATACGATACCCAAGATAATGATAGAAAAGAGTCCTATGCCGACAAATACGGCCAAAGAAGTCATTCCGTCAATGTTCATACTATTCTCCTTAGATTAAATTTACTGTTTTTTCTTGATGTAAAAGTTATTTTTTTCGACTCTAACTATAAGCGCGATATCGCCTTTTACAAGCTCTTTTTCATCGGCAGCCCTTGCAAAAACGAAACGTTCTTTTCCGTTTTTATCCGCAACCTTAACGTCGCCGCCTTGCTCTTTGGTTATTTTATAGTCCTTTACTTCGCATTCGCAGCCAAGAAGCTCCTTTTTACTAAACGCAGCGCTTTGCACTTGAGGCAGGTATTTTGCCGCGAGCAGACTAACCCATCTAGTCCATGTCAAAGCGATAAAAAACGAAACTACAGCGATAGCTGCACTGATGTGCCACGCAGGCACCGCAAATCCATAAAAAACGCTAACGATAAAAAGCCCACACACTCCGAAGCTCATAAGCAAAATCCCGTAAAAAATCGTACTCGGCACGCCACCTTTATTTGCCCAAGCTAACAGCTCGGCGCCGGGCGCATCTATGCCGTCCGTTCCGTCAAATAGCCCGTTTATCGGCTCAAGTACTGAAAATCCGGTCATCATCAAAATAATCTCAAGCAAGGCAAAAACTACAACGATAACCAGCGGAACGGAAAATATGAGATTATTGCCAAGAAGCGTTAAAAATTGATCCATCTTTTACCTTTTTGTTTTTAAATTTTGCCGTTTTCAAAATCAAATTTGAACGGGGATTTACTCGCTAGATGCAAATTTGACGCCGCTAGAAAACCAAAACTCGTCGCGCTTTAGTCAAATTTGACCCCCACTCAACTCCCTACTCTATACTATACACGTCGCTTTGCTCGATCTTTTCTAGCTTATTTACCTTGCTTTCCAGCGTCTTACTCATCTGCGCGATTTTAGCGATATTTTCTTTCATCTTAGGTAGTGCCTCGTTTTTGAAATTTTCTATCTTATCTAGCGAATCTATCATCAAATTTATCGCTTTTTCAAGGCTCTCATTATCTAGCGCGCCGCCTGCGACCTTTGCCATCACGTCTGTTGCCGTATCGTTTACGTCCTGCGCGTTTTTTAGGATGACGTCGTTTGCGAGCTTGTCCATCTCAGAAACCGCTTTTAACTGCTTTTTGCCTTCTTGCGCTGCGCTTGCGATATAGACGTTGGTTTTTAGCGCCGTGATGCTAGTTGTGATCGTGTTTTGCGTGGCGAAACTTAAAAGTGAGTTATTGTGCTTGATAGTAGCGTAGTTTGCGAGGCTTTGCTGCATCACGACTAGCACTTGACGCAAATTTTGCAGATGCATACGGATGTAAAATAGCGCCTCTTCGAGAAGAAATTTTTTCTGCTCTTCATCCGTTTGATTTGCTGCTAAATTTTCGATGAGCTCGTCGGTTTTGCTTAAAATTTCTATCTTGCCTTTTAGGCTTTCGATGATGAGCGAGAGTTCCTTTTGTTTCTCGGAGATTTCGGCGTTTCTAGCTTCTAAAACATTTATGGAGTGCTTTAAATTTGCCGTGATTTCTTCAAACAAGCTTGACACGCTTTGATATTTGCTAGCCAGCTCGGCGGCTAGGTCTTTACCGAGCAAGAAATTTATAAATTTCGCGCCCAGTCCGCTCTCTTTTATCTTATCGCTTGCTTTTATGAGCTCGGCGGAGTACTTTTTGACCGATTTTAGCGACTCGCCGACCGAGCTTCCTACGCTTTGGCTCATGCTAAGCAAATCTCCGACCTTCATGTCCATATCGCCGTTTAGCTTTTCAAACTCGCCTAGTTCATCCTTACCAAACGATACGATAAATTCTTTGGGATCGGTAAATTCTTTCCTTTTTTCTATGAGTAAGGCGACGACGTCTTGTGGCGTTTTAGCGATTTGATTCAAAGCTTGTCCTTTGCTTAAATTTAAGAGCTATTATAACTAAATTTGTACGCTTTTTACAGGCTTAATAATAAACTTCTGTGCTTTATTAGCATAATTTACGATTAAATTTAGTAAAATCGGCAGAAATATTCCAGACAGAATAGACGTAGTTTAACTTTAAAATTTTAACCCGTGAGGGCGCGGACTCGTCGTCCGTAACCGAAACGGGTTTAAAATTTTAAAGCTTGAAATCCGTCATTTATGGGGAATCAAAAAGGATAAAAAATGAAAGAATTTATGAGCTACGAGGCCTCTCTTGAAATTTTACGCTCTACGCTGGCTCCGTGGGACCGCGTAGAAAAGGTCACTCTCACGCAGGCGCTTGATCGCCGTATCGCCGTAGATATCGCGGCGCAGGATAACTACCCGGAGCGTCCCGTCTCGGCGATGGACGGATACGCGTTTGCGTGGCAAGAGGGCCTAAGCGAGCTAGATCTCATCACCGACCTGCCAGCAGGTAGCGACAAAGGGCTAAAAGTAGAAGGCGTAAAATGCGTCAAAACCTTCACCGGCTCGCTAATGAGCGAGGGCACAGACACGCTAATCCCTGTCGAAAACGTCGAGGTATCAGGCGGCAAGATCCTCATTAAAAAGCCCGTGCCGAGGGGCTTTGCCGTGCGCGAGGTCGGCGAAAGCTACAAAAAAGGCGAAATCCTCATCAAAAAAGGCGCGACGATAGGCTACGCCGAGACCGCGCTGCTAGCGGAGCTTGGGATATTTAACGTTAGCGTATTCGTGCGGCCGCGCGTTGCCGTGCTAGCTACCGGAAGCGAGATAAAAGACCTCGGCGAACCGCTAGAAAACGCCGCGCAAATCCACAGCTCAAACCACGTAGGAATCGCGGCCATGGTGCGCAAAATGGGCGGCGAACCCGTGCTGTGCGAGATAGTGCGCGACCGCGCCGAGCTCGTAAAAGACGCCATCGTCCGCGCGCTAAAATCAGCCGACGTGCTCGTCACCACGGGCGGCATCAGCATGGGCGACTACGACTTCGTAAAAGGCGCGCTGGGCGAAAATTTTGACATTATCATCGACGGCGCCGCGATCAAACCGGGCCGCCACATCAAGGTAGCCAAAGCGGGCGAAAAGTATATATTTGCGCTGCCGGGCTTTCCGTACTCGGCGATGGTGATGTGCGTGCTCTACGTGCGCGTGCTGCTAAATGCGTGGTTTGGCGCTAGCGAGCCTAAAATCACGGCCATCATGGACGAGGACTACAAAAAGCGCTCGCCGTTTTTGGAATTTACGGCGGTAAATTTGGTCAATCGAGACGGCAAAATTTACGTAAATTTAGACGGCAAGAAGCTGGGCAGCTCGGCGATCGTAAACAACCTCACGGGAGGCGCCGCGCTTTTAATCATCCCAAAAGAGACCGAATTTATTGCAAAGGGCGAGATAGTCGAAGTGCTGAAAATGGTTTAAATTTGGGGTAAAATTTGAGTTGCGGCGTTTGCGGTTGCTGGTAAATTTGGATGAGCTAAAAGCCAAAATTTGATAGATTTACAAGCAGCCTTCATCGCCTCACTCAAACGCCCTATAATGCGCCTCGTCGGCAAACTCCAGCATCTCCTTGTC